>JAFOCV010000022.1 GCA_017381015.1 Bacteroidaceae bacterium | reverse complement strand
TAGTCAACCAGTTGAAAGTCCTCAAACTTAAAGTCAAACAAGTCCTTCACCTCTGGATTGATAATCATCTTGGGCAGTGCGCGCGTTTCTCGGGTGAGTTGCAACTTCACTTGCTCAATATGATTGAGATAGATATGCGCATCGCCAAACGTGTGCACGAAGTCGCCCACCTTCAAGCCCGTCACTTGTGCCATCATCATCAGGAGCAGGGCATAAGACGCGATATTAAATGGCACGCCTAAAAATATATCCGCCGAGCGTTGGTAGAGTTGCAATGACAGGCGACCATCTGCCACATAGAATTGGAACAACGTGTGGCAAGGTGGCAGGGCCATGTGGTTGACTTCTGCCACGTTCCATGCACTTACGATATGACGGCGTGAGTCAGGATTCTTCTTTATTTGCTCCACCAATTGAGTTATCTGGTCAATATGACCACCTTGATAATCAGGCCATGAGCGCCATTGATGACCATACACCGGGCCAAGCTCACCATGCTCGTCTGCCCATTCATTCCATATGCGCACTCCATGGTCTTGAAGATATTTTACGTTGGTATCCCCCTTGAGAAACCATAGGAGTTCATAGATAATAGACTTGAGGTGGAGTTTCTTGGTTGTCAAGAGAGGAAATCCCTCCTCAAGATTAAAACGCATTTGATGACCGAAGACCGAGATGGTGCCCGTACCTGTGCGGTCGTGTTTCTCAGTTCCTTCGTTGAGAACGCGTTGGCAGAGATCAAGATATTGTTTCATAATTTACTATTAATACAGATTATACGTGGTTTTCAATACGCGGAACTCGGTACGACGGTTCAGCGAATTGCAAATCTCCTGTTGGTCAGCGGGTAGGGTAGTGATATATGCTTCGTCCAACACTTGTCCTTTAGGCAGGAAGGTGTGCTGTTTTCTCAGCGCATCATCCACCACCACAGGTTTCTCTTCGCCATAGCCTACAGGGGTCAGGCGTTCGCTTTCAATACCATGCTTGATGAGGTAATCCACCACCGATTGGGCACGGCGGAGCGACAACTCTTGGTTGCTCGCATTATTGCCCACCATATCGGTGTGGGCGGCCATTTCGATGGTGATATTTGGATTGTCGTTCAGCAATTTAATCAGTGCATTCAATCCATCTTCCGAATTCGGGGTCAGTTCCCAGCTGCCGAACTTAAAGAATATATTACCCATCTTTACAGGCTTGGCTACCGAACTCAACATAAAGTTTTGTTGGTAAGTATGACTATCTTCCAGTCCCGTCGTCGCAAATTGTTGTTGTTGGTTCAGATAACCTCTCGAAGTCGCCAACATCAAATAGCGCACGTTTTTGTTTAGTTTGAGCTTGTAGGTGCCGTCGCGACGAATCTGCGTCTTGATATTTGTGCCATCATCGCCTACTAATCGAATCACACCCTCTGCCAGCGCTTCGCCTTGGTCATCGCTAACTATTCCTTCTACCAATATCTCCATCTTTGGCAGCACAAAACTATAAATCAGGTCATAGCCTTTCTTTTGTTTTCGATTGGAGGAGAAGTACCCATCTTCTGTTTGCCCGATGAAGCAGATACCAAAATCATCGTTTTGCGAGTTGAACGGTGCTCCCATATTGTAGATTTCCCAGGTGGTATCTACTGGTGTCGCGTAGAATATATCCAATCCACCGTAGCCAGGATGACCCTTCGAGGAGAAATACAACTTACCATCTTGTCGAATATATGGGTATAATTCATCGTCACTGGTATTAATCTTCGGACCGAGATTGCTGATTTCACCCCAAGTACTTCCGTCGGAAATGGCCATATAAATATCTTTTCCACCAAAACCGCCAGGAGCATCGCTGACAAAGTACATCGTGTCGCCAGTGGCATTGATGGTGGGATGACCTACTGTGATGCTACTATCGCTAAACAACTTCACTTCTTGCGCCTCGCTCCATTCGCCACTTGCGCGTTGCGAACTATAGATCTTAGCACCCAAGTCCTGTCCATTGACCGGCTTAGAATAGGTGAAATACATAGTACGACCATCGGGCGAGAAACAGCATACGCCCAATTCGGCAGGACTACTTTGTTTGCTGCCAATACTGGATTCTTCTTCCTCGCTTGGTTCGTCGCTATATAGTCCCTCGCATAGGGCAATGTCTTCCCATTGACCAGCCGCATTCTTGCGAGCTGAGTACAGATTGAACGATGCTGCACCCGTCACGGAGGATACGCGCACTTTGTTCTTGCCTTTCTTCTCCTTGTTCTCACTGCGGTTGGACGTGAAGACAATCGCATCGCCATCAGCATTCAGCAATGCGGGTGCCATATTGCTCGAGCGCTTGGCATTAAATGCCTTAACGGGATTAACTTCATAGCGACTCTTCTGTTTCTTCCATTCCTCCATTTGCATACAGGAGTATTTACCTGCTTGAGCTACATAATTGTCAGGGTAGGAGTGCAAGTAAATATCATATTGTTTGATTGCCTCTTTGTATTTTCCTTGATAATGCAAGGTTTGGGCATAGCGAAGATAGACTATGGAATCCGTATGAAAATACATATAGCGAATCGCATTCTTGTAGGCATTAGAGGCCTTTGTGTTGTTCAAAATGCGGTTACATTCGCCTTGTTGGAAGGCAACGTATGCTTTCAATGGCTTGTCTTTAGAGGATACATTGCGGTACAGCTGACGATATTGCTCGCCAGCCTCGTAGTATTCGCCAATGGCAAATCGTTTGTCAGCGCGCTTGATGCGTGCAGACAGGCTACACGAACTCATACACACCAGCACGAGGCACGAAATCAATATGATGCGTGTTGTTTTCATTTCTAATCGTTGATCTTTAATTTTTGTTTCTTTCTTGCTTCTCGATCTTGCGAGGTAGCGCAATGAATACCGTCCTCGCGCATGCGCGCGTTATTAGATATGTGTTCGCTGCGAAACTGTCCGTCTTTACGCAGGAGTACCCCTACGGATAACAATAATACTGCTATTCCGATAGCCAAAATGGTGATTAGGATTATTTTCATACCAATGAATTGCGCTAATTAACGTGCAAAGGTACAAAAAAAAGGTGAAATATGAAAGAAAATGAAGATTTTTTGCATTTTTTTTTCAAAATATTTGGTCATATCAAAAAAAAGCAGTACCTTTGCACCCGCTTTCGAAAAGGAAGTGTGCGGGATGTAGTTCAGCCCGGTTAGAATGCCTGCTTTGGGAGCAGGAGGTCGTGAGTTCGAATCTCGCCATCCCGACTAACCAACAAGAGAGACTCTAACGAGTCTCTCTTCTTTTTTTTTCTCTTTCCAC
>JAFOCV010000021.1 GCA_017381015.1 Bacteroidaceae bacterium | reverse complement strand
TTGCCATTGGCATCATATACATTTAATTGAGCATTTTTAAGGAGTGTATCGCCGACCTCATCAATAACCTTAATATTTCGAAGAATGGTTCTTTCCGGCATCTCGTTTTGAGCAAACAAACTAAAACTGACACAAAAGAGAATCAACTGAACAATGATTGATTTATGCATATGAACAATACTTTTATAAAGTCTCAATATGTCCAGCAAGCCAAGGATATTGAGCAAGGTTGACTTGCCACAGCCCGAAGGACCCATGATGGCAACGAATTCGCCCTCCTTCACCTCGATGTCCACACCGTTCAGAGCTATAGTTTCCACCTCCTCGGTTTGGAATATCTTAACCAGTTTTTCTGTCTTGATG
This sequence comes from Bacteroidaceae bacterium, assembly GCA_017381015.1. Classification (GTDB taxonomy): domain Bacteria; phylum Bacteroidota; class Bacteroidia; order Bacteroidales; family Bacteroidaceae; genus Physcousia. The sequence goes on along the minus strand of JAFOCV010000021.1, from coordinate 6,892 downwards.
ATACTGTTCATAATGTGTAGTCTGTTTTTAGTTTTTTTACTTCATTTATCTCAGCTAGCTAGTACAAAGTTACCCCTTAATTATCCTTACCACCAAAAAACAGACACCACAAAATGACTTTTCAAGTGAAAATTGTCCAATTTTTTGACACTTTTTTCTGAGCGCCTCTGCAAAAACAGGTATTTGGCACACGATTAGGAAGATTTTGAGTATTTTTGCATCACGTAAGAAATTAAACCCTAAAAATACTCACAGAGCCAATGGCACAATATGGTACTATCATGGTGGTGGACGACAATCCAGCCATACTCACCGCTGCAAAGATAACATTGCAACCGCACTTTGAAAACGTCATCACCCTTTCCTCGCCAAAAGATATTATCTCCACACTCAACCAGGAGGAGGTGAATGCCATTCTGCTGGACATGAACTTTACCGCCGGTATGAATTCGGGGCACGACGGACTGCAGTGGCTGGAGAATATACACAAGCTACACCCGGATGTACCTGTGGTACTAATCACAGCATACGCCGATGTAAAACTGGCGGTGACGGGATTGAAGATGGGGGCTGCAGACTTTGTGACCAAGCCATGGAACAACGAAGAACTGATTTCCTCTCTGAAGCATGCCATAGATGCCAGCGAAACGGTGGTACCACTGGGCGACCTGGAGACACAGCATATACAGCGTGTGGTGGATAAATGCCATGGTAATATCACTCGTGCCTCGGAACTGCTGGGCATCAGTCGTCAAACACTTTACTCCAAAATAAAGAAATGACCACTCCACATACTATATATATATTATTGGGCGCCCCGGCACTACTGCTACTGGTATGGGGCACGGTGTGGTTTTATCGCCATCAATGCCTGTTGGCAGAGCGTGCACATCTGATGAGCGAGGCTATACGCAATCGCGACTTTACCTTCCGTCTGCCCACCAAGCATCTGTTCTTCGGAGAGCGTGCCCTACAGGAAACAGTTAATAACTTTAGCAAAGACATCAGCCAGTTGGTGGCTCAGAGCGAAGTGGAATCGTGGCAACGTCTCATTCGCGTACTCACTCATGAAATAATGAATGCCGCCACTCCCATTTCCAGCATCAGCCAGGCTTATCTGTCCGACCCCAACATTCAGAACAGCAACTACGAAGAAGGTATTCGTGCCATATACCAGAGCAGCCAGGGAATGACTACGTTCATCCAAAATTTCCGCAAGATAACCAGCATACAAGAACCAGTGTTTGCTCAGGTGAACATGCTGGATATATGCAATTCGCTGAGACAGCTCTTTTCCTCCGTCGATTGGAGTATCAGTGCAAACGTCAGTCGCGCTGTGCTGGCCGATGAGAGCATGCTGCTGCAGGTGCTCTGCAACCTAGCAAAGAATGCCATAGAGGCTGGTGCCAAACACATTGACCTGCGCTATCACAGGGATGCGCTATGTATCAGCAATGATGGCGCCCCCATACCCTCCGATGTGGCGCAAGAGATATTCACTCCATTCTTTACCACCAAACGGAGTGGTTCGGGCATAGGTCTTTCTCTCTCGCGCCAGATGATGCTCAAGCAAGGCATGTACCTGATGCTGGCAGAGCATCCCGTTCCCGGATACCATACCACATTCATGCTAACGGAAAGATAAATGGTATGCATTTCTCAAAAAAACTAATCATAATATCATCCATCCCCCATGATTGCAATACAGAAAATTAGACTTGGATTTATGGCTGCGCTATTGTGTCTGTCTGTTCAAATGAAAGCCGATGATGTATTCCTACCGAAACAATCAGACCTGACACAACGGTTTAGCAGTAGAGACGAAAAGATGTTTCGCTCACCAGACAAGGTTTACTATCCTGAGATATGGGTGGACTGTCTTGGTGGCAATCTCAGCAAATATGGCATCAAGGCTGATTTGGAAGCTATTGCCGAGGGAGGTTTCTCTGGCGTACAATTCTTTTTTGGCAATCGTGGCGGCATCTGGCCGGGAGTGGACAATCCCATAGAGTGTCTTACCAAGGAATGGGACGACTTTGTAAGATACGCCGCTCTGGAGGCTCAAAGACTGGGCTTAAGATTTACTCTGCAGAACTGTCCTGGTTGGGCTATGGCTGGCGGACCATGGATACAGCCCAGCAACTCTATGCGACACTTAGTATGGACAGAGACTCATGTCAAGGGCGGTAAGGATATCAATATTAAATTACCCGTGTCTCCTCAGCAAGAAACTGACTGGCGAGATTATCAAGACCTGATGGTGCTGGCTTTTCCCACTCCATTGGGCAGCAGGCAACATCTATTGCCACAACAGACTGATAGCAACGTGCCTCATCTGCCATGGTATGAATGTATGAGGAGTGGATGGCATTCGTTTGACCTGCCTGCTACCACAGAGGCTAATCCTCACTGGGTAGACATTACCTTGGAGCAGGAAGACGTAATCCGCACAGTAGAATTTTCCAGCATCAACGGTTTCTCACATTGGTTCTGTTACGAGCCAGGAGTAAACGTAAAAATGGAGGCTATCTATACAAATGGCGATACCCTGACAATATTGCACACGGATATGCCTGCCAGTAATTGGCAAGATAATATGCCCATTTCGCTGGTGTGCAAAGAAGTTCCCTCTACCAAGACATACAGACTGAGCATCAGCAACAGGAACAATATGAGACTGTCCTCCCTACGTCTTTTGAGCGTGGCAAGAAAAAACAATTGGGAGTCAGAGGCTGGATGGACCTTGCGCAATATTATGTACAATAATCCTGAACCTGGCCACCCCAAGCAAGCCTACATAGACAGGAAACATATCCAGGACCTTACCCAACAGACTGACCAGCATGGTAACCTAAGCTGGCATGCTCCCTCGGGCGAGTGGACCATCCTACGCCTGGGACATATCAATAGTGGTATGAAGAATGCTCCCGCTCCTCCCGAAGCTACCGGTTGGGAGTGTAACAAATTTGATACCCAGGGCGCAGAAGAACACTTTGCTGGCTACATTGGCAGACTAAACAATGGTCCCCTGGCAGGCGGACTGCTGGATGGTATGCTTTTGGATAGTTGGGAATGCGAAACCCAGACGTGGACAAAGAACATGGAACAAGAGTTCTTCAATGTCAATGGTTATGAACTGCGTCTATGGTTGCCTGCCATTATGGGTTATGTCATAGACAATCCAGAAACTACCTCCTGCTTCTTGCGAGACTGGCGAGCCACTATCAATGAGCTTGTGGTCAACCGTTTTTACAAGCGTATGGCAGAATTAGGACGCGCCTCAGGACTATCCGTTACATACGAAACAGCTGCCGGCGATGTATTTCCTGCCGATATAATGGAATATTTCAAGCATGCCGATATTCCTATGTGCGAGTTTTGGCAACATAGTCCGGAAATCTTTGTTGGCTCACTTAATTTCAAACCCATCAAGCCAACCGTTTCTGCTGCTCGTCTGTATGGAAAGCCCCGTATAGGCGTGGAGGCGTTTACCTCTATGCAGCTGACATGGGACGAGAAATTACGTACCATCAAGGAAACTGCCAACAAAAATCGCATCGAGGGTGCCACACACTTTGCTTTCCAGGCATACACACACAATCCTCTGCCTGATGTACTGATACCTGGTAGTTCCTTTGGCTCTGATATAGGCACTCCGTTCTTGCGCTCACAAACGTGGTGGAGACACATGCCGCATTTTACCACATACATAGCTCGCTCTACCTACATGCTGGAACGTGGTATCCCCGTCTCTGATTTCCTTTGGTATTTGGGCGATGAGATAGACCACAAGCCCGACCAACTGGCACCCTTCCCTCAGGGATTCAAATATGACTACTGTAATCCAGATGTCTTGCTCAATCGTCTGTCTGTAGCGGAAGATGGTTGTCTTGTCACACCTGAAGGACTAAGCTACAAGGCCATGTGGATGCCTCAAACACGACGCATGCTGCCCCAGACATTGGAGAAACTATTGGAGCTGGTGCAAAACGGAGCTACCATCATAGGCGCCAGACCCATTTCGCCTGCCACTCTGTCAGGTGGCGATAGTATCAGAGCACGCTTTGACCAGGCAGTATCCAAGCTATGGGGCGAGAATAACAAACCTGACGTACGACATGTGGGCAAAGGCTGGGTATTATGCAATATGTCTTTGGCAGAAGCAATCAAGGCCTTGCAACTGCCCCCAGATGTCATGTCAGACGATATACAATGGTTGCACCGGCGCACAGACTCTGCTGATTGGTATTACGTTTGCCCTCAAATGGGCAGTAGCTACCAGGGGACGGTGAGTTTCCATCAGCAGGGAGCAGTAGAATTATGGAATCCAGTAGACGGAAGTATAGAGCCAGCTATGGCAGAGCGCCATGGAGATAGGACCTTGGTTGACCTGGATTTGAAACAAGGCGAGACACGCTTTGTGGTATTCCGCAGGGATAAGGCTCAGGGGAAGACTCCCACGTTGCAACCCATTGGTGATATTCCCCTTAGCAATGCGAAGTGGACTCTGCACTTCCCCGATGGTTGGGGTGTTATGCCACAGACGCTTCATACCACGGAACTTCTGCCCTGGAACAATCTGCAACTATCCAATGAGGGTAAAGCCTTCTCTGGTACGGTAACCTACACGACGGTGTTTACTCTCAAGGGCAAGACATCGAATCAGAAATACCTGCTGGACCTGGGCAGAGTGGAAAGTATAGCCAAGGTAAAGATAAACGGTAAGGAGGTGTGTACACTATGGACTTTCCCCTACCAAGCCGATGTGACACAATATTTGAAGGATGGACTGAACAAGGTTGAAATCCAGGTTACCAATACGTGGTTCAATCGTCTGGTGTACGATGGCAATCAGCAGGAAAACATACGGAAGACCTGGACCATCAATGCACCTCACCCATCATCTCCCCTAAGAGAAAGCGGACTGATGGGACCAGTGACTATTCACAAGCTTCGTGTATCAAAGGTAGCTTCTATAAATTAGTCTATCTTTATCTCTGGTAGGATTCTTACTACTGCTCGCTCTTACATCACCGTGGAGCAGAAACGATGTATATACACGACTTTGCTCATTTTTGCAGAGGTGCTCAGAAAAAAGTGTCAAGAAATTGGACAATTTTCGCTTGAAAAGTCATTTTGTGGGGTCTGTTTCTTGGTGCAATGGGAATTTATGGAATACCTTTGCACTAGCTAGCTGAGATAAATAAAGTAAAAAAACTAAAAACAGACTACACATTATGAACAGTATCATCAAGACAGAAAAACTGGTTAAAATATTCCAAACCGAGGAGGTGGAAACGATAGCTCTGAACGGTGTGGACATCGAGGTGAAGGAGGGCGAATTTGTTGCCATCATGGGTCCTTCGGGCTGTGGCAAGTCTACCTTGCTCAATATCCTTGGCTTGCTGGACAATCTCACTGAGGGACAGTACGTCCTGGCTGGCGAGGATGTTTCTAAAATGAAAGAGAGCGAGCGCACACGATTGCGCAAGGGACGCATAGGTTTCGTGTTTCAGAGCTTTAATCTGATAGACGAACTGACCGTGGAGGAAAACGTGGACCTGCAACTGAAGTATCTGGATGTGCCCAAGGCCGAGCGCAAGGAACGTGTGCTGGATATATTGAGACGTGTGAATATGAGTCATCGCGCCAAGCACTATCCCCAGCAACTATCAGGCGGTCAGCAGCAGCGTGTGGCCATTGCTCGTGCCATTGTGGGGCATCCCAAGATGATACTTGCCGATGAGCCTACGGGTAACCTGGACTCAAAGAACGGCAAGGAGATAATGGAATTGCTCAAGGAACTGAATCAAGAGGGCACCACCGTGGTGATGGTGACACACTCCAATCGTGACGCTGCCTATGCCCTGCGTACCATCAACATGCTGGACGGTGCTGTGGTGAACGAGTTGGCCATCTAATCATCTATCTAAAAACTTACTTAGAGTATGAAATCATATTTCGTTTTTCTAAAGCGCAACAAGCTATACACCGCCATACAGGCCTTCGGTCTGAGCGTGGCACTGGGCTTTGTGATACTGCTGGCTTCGCATGTTCGCACGGAATTTACCGTGGGTACCACACAACCCATGGCCAAGGAATTGTACATTGCCGGTGGTGAAAATACCGTGGGCATGAGAGCCAAAACCGCTCCAGATATATTTCCCAACGTGCCACAAATAAAGGGGTGGACACGTGCAGGAGATAATTCTTCATGCGAATATTCCGTGGAAGGAGAGATGGTCAAACTTAGTACGATGGACGTAGATACCAACTTTTTCCAATTCTTTGATTACAAGCTGGTGGGACTGGACCGCAAGAAAGTTTTGCCTGCGGAGGATGAGATAATAGTGAGCGAAAGTTTTGTGCGCAAATACTTTCCAGATGAAGACCCCATCGGAAAAACTATCAGGCAATTTGGAACTCGTTCAAAAACCATTGTGGGAATAGTGGAGGATTTTGACAAGGATGATATTTTTGAGCCCGTGGACATCCTCGAGTCTGTTCTTGCAAAAGAAAAAGCTGGTTGGGCGCGAACAGGTACTAAGTATGGCTATACATGTAATTTCATTACCCTTGCAGAAGGAGCCAAGATAGAGGAGGTGGAAGAGGCACTGCTGGACAGGTATATCAATACGTACGATGTGTGGTCGCGTGAGCACTCAGATAATGCTGCTTTCTATGGCTCAAAGTTGACCAGGTTGGACAAGTTTTATTTCCAGAATACACTTCAGTCGCCTTTGCGTACAGGTAACAAGACTAATACAATCTTCCTGATGGTGGTGGCGTTGATATTGCTGGTATCTGCTGTGTTCAATTATGTCAACCTGACGGTAGCCCTGGTGAGCAAGCGCGCCAAGGAGATAGCCACCAGACGATTGCTGGGCGACCA
>JAFOCV010000020.1 GCA_017381015.1 Bacteroidaceae bacterium | reverse complement strand
GTCAGACCCAATATCTTCTTTCTCTTAGCACGTGATGCTACATGATTGACTGATCTTGGCATTTTCTTTTGTCTTTTTAGGGGTTAATGTTTAGCGCATGCACAACAGGTCACGAACCTGCTTCATGTCTGATGTTACTACAAGACCTGTGTGAACCAAGTTACGCTTCTGCTTCTTGGTCTTTTTGGTCAAAATGTGGCTGTGGAAAGCGTGCTTACGCTTTACCTTGCCTGTTCCGGTGAGTGTGAATCTCTTCTTAGCACCAGAATTGGTCTTAACTTTTGGCATTTTGTTAATTATTTAAATTGTTATTAATAATCGTGGCCGCGCATCCAAAAGGCGCGGCGCACAGATGTTCTTTCTTTGTGTTTCTTATATATACATCAAGGTGTGCTATGTATTTGCTTTGCACCTTAATATATATATTAGTCGTCAAAGTCTTCGCCTTCTACCTTGGGGCCGGTGTATTCCTTCTTGGCCTTCTGTTGTGGCTGCTTCTTTACGGGAGCTTCAGCTACGATCTTTTCGCTTTCCAACTCTTCGGCAGTTTTCATTGGCTTGGCAATCACCTTCTTAGGAGCGATGAACATAGTCATGCGCTTGCCCTCAAGTGTTGGCATTGACTCAACCTTGCCATACTCTTCCAAATCCTGTGCAAAGCGTAGTAGCAATACCTCGCCTTGTTCCTTGAATAGGATAGAGCGTCCTTTGAAAAATACGTAAGCCTTTACCTTGTCGCCATCAGATAGGAAACCCTTTGCGTGCTTTAGCTTGAAATCATAGTCGTGGTCGTCAGTTTGAGGTCCGAAACGGATTTCCTTTACTTCCACCTTGACTTGCTTAGCCTTTACTTCCTTAGCATGCTTTTTCTGCATGTAGATGAATTTCGAGAATTCAATCAGACGGCATACTGGTGGCTCTGCATTAGGGCTAATCTCTACGAGGTCAACACCCATTTCATCTGCCATAGCTCGTGCGCGTCCAATAGATAGCACTTGGCTTTCGATGTTGTCTCCTACGATACGAACTTCAGGTACTCTGATCTGACCGTTTACGCGGTAGGTAACTTTAAGCTTATTATCCTTCTTCATTAATTATGTATTTCGGGGTGCAAAGTTAGTAATTTTCTGTCATATTACGTACTTCTTCGTTGATTTTGTTTGCAAAATCTTCGAATTTCATGCATCCTTGCTCTCCACCACCCTGTCTGCGGAAGCTAACAGTGCCTTCTTCCTGCTCTTTTTCGCCTACGACCAAGAGGTATGGTGTGTGTTTCAATTCGTTATCACGAATCTTGCGTCCAATCTTCTCGGCGCGGTCATCGATGTAGCAGCGTACGTCCTTGCTATCGAAGTAATCGCGAAGTTTTTCTGCATATTCCTGGTACTTTTCGCTCACGGGGAGGATAGCTACCTGGTCGGGTACGAGCCATAGGGGGAATCGGCCAGCTGTGTGCTCGATGAGTACGGCTGTGAAGCGTTCCATAGAACCGAAGGGAGCACGGTGAATCATTACGGGGCGGTGCTTCTTGCCATCCTCGCCGGTGTACTCTAGGTTGAAGCGCTCGGGCAGGTTGTAGTCAACCTGAATGGTGCCCAACTGCCAGCGTCTGCCCAGTGCGTCCTTCACCATAAAGTCAAGCTTGGGACCATAGAATGCGGCTTCGCCCAATTCTGTGGTGGTCTTCATGCCCTTTTCTGCACAAGCCTCGATGATGGCGCTTTCTGCCTCGTTCCATACCTCGTCAGAACCGATGTACTTCTCTGTGTTAGAGGGGTCGCGCAAAGAAATCTGAGCTTCAAAGTTGTTGAAATCCAAAGCCTTGAAGATAATCTGGATGATTTCCATTACGCGGATGAACTCCTGCTTTACCTGGTCGGGACGGCAGAAGATATGAGCATCGTCCTGGGTGAATGAACGTACACGGGTAAGACCGTGCAACTCACCACTTTGTTCGTAGCGATATACGGTACCAAATTCTGCACAACGGAAGGGAAGCTCCTTGTAAGAACGTGGTTTGCATGCAAATATCTGACAGTGGTGGGGGCAGTTCATGGGCTTCAACAGGTATTCCTCGCCCTCTTCAGGTGTTTGAATGGGTTGGAAGCTATCCTTACCATAGTGATCCCAGTGGCCAGAGGTTACATACAAACCCTTGCCACCGATATGTGGACACATTACCTGCTCATAACCATATCTGCGCTGAATCTTCTTCAGGAAGTCTTCCAGGCGAAGGCGTAGTGCGGTACCCTTGGGCAACCAGATTGGAAGGCCCTTACCCACTAGTTCGGAGAACATGAATAGTTCCATCTCCTTGCCAATGCGGCGGTGGTCACGCTTCTTGGCCTCTTCCAGCAACTGCAAGTGCTCGGTGAGCATCTTCTGCTTGGGGAATGAGATAGCGTAGATACGTGTCATCTGAGGACGCTTCTCATCGCCACGCCAGTAAGCCGAGCTGGTGCTCAATACCTTGAATGCCTTGATGGGGGCAGTAGAGAGCAAGTGAGGGCCACGGCAGAGGTCGGTAAACGCACCCTGAGTGTAGGTGGTGATATGACCATCCTCTAGGTCTGCAATCAACTCGTTCTTATATGTCTGACCCTTGTCGCCAAAGAACTTGAGTGCGTCGGACTTGCTGATGTCCTGACGTACCAATTGTTCCTTGCGCTGAGCCAATTCCATGAATTTCTTCTCAATGTCGGCAAATACGGCTTCGCGGATTACTACGCCTTCTGCGGGCATGATATCGTAATAGAAACCATTCTCAATGGCAGGACCGATACCAAACTGAGTGCCAGGATATAGTTCCTGCAGAGCCTCTGCCATCAGGTGGGCGCTAGTGTGCCAAAATGCGTGTTTGCCCTCTTTGTCGTCCCACTTGTATAGCTGGATGCTTGCATCCTCGTTGATGGGGCGGTTCAATTCGATAGTTTCTCCATTCACACCGCATGCAAGCACATCCTGAGCCAAACGGCTGCTTATGCTCTCTGCTATCTGGAGACCGGTGATTCCTGCTTCGTACTGGCGCACAGAACCATCGGGAAAAGTTATATTAATCATTGCTATATAAAAAGATGTATTTGTTTATTTCCGTGCAAAGATACGATATTTTTTTAATATATATATAAGATATGTGGAATTCTAAAAATATTTTGATTTATTCTCCGTTTTTAGGTAAAGTTTTTCCTCTTTTTTATTGTCAATTCCGCAGAATAGTGGTAATTTTGTGAAGTCATTACAGTTTTTAGTATATTATGAAGAAGTTGATTATATGCACACGAAAGTCTGATTTCGTTCCCCAGCAGGATGGGGTAGAGATAATTGCCGTAGAGGATAAACAGATAGGTAAGTGCCGTGGTTGTATGGCATGTCGCAGGGTGAATAGATGTATTAATTATGATGACGATGCGCAATTGTCTATGCCAGCTATCACATCTGCCGACCATATCGATTTCTATCTCCAGGCAGAGGGTAATATCCAGCGTTTGATGGACAGGGTATTGTACGTATTGAATGGAACAGGTAAGACATTTACCTTTCATATAGAAGATGCCAAGGAGGCAGAATATCTGCGCAGAATGCTACTTTGGGCTAAGTACACAGAGGTACAATAGTATCAGACGCTACGTTTTGTGGCAGATATTTATATCAAATAAAACAAACTTCTGCTTGCACCCATTTTGGGGTTGATGCGAGCAGAAGTTTTTTATTAGTGGAGTAGGGAAGCGAGCGAGGGGGCTTAGTAGTTTTTGAGCACCTCGTAATGTATTCTTGCGCGCTTGGGCTTGAATAGTTTTCTCTTGTTGAAGATGGCATCTGTGGCCCAATATGCCAGTTCTGCACTCAATATGCCAATAGCAGCACCCACCAGCACATCGCTTGCGTAATGACGATTGTTCAGTATGCGCAGTACTCCCGTTGCCGTGGCCATGGTATATCCTGCCGCAGGTATCCAACCGCTTATATGTCCGTATTCGTGTGCCAATAGTGTTGCGCCCATAAAGGCGGTGGCCGTGTGTCCGGAGGGGAAACCACCATCATCGCCATCAGGACGAGTTCTGTTGATGCTATACTTCAAACCGCCAGTCATTGCCACCATCATTGTTGTGGCCAGAGCGTCGGTAGCCAGCAATTGCCATTTGGTTTCGCTCCGTCCCTTTACTCCTCCAAGCCCCATTCCCAATTGTGCCGCCAGGGGGGCAAACCTCAGATACTCATCCACACTACTACTAAAGTTGTGTCCTCCGCCGTTTATACCTCTATTTATGGCATCATCGGCTGGCATTATGGCAAGACCAACTAATCCCACTGGTACTGCCAAAGAAAAAGAGTGATGCAGACGATTAAGGTTGAACTCTCTGCAACTAATTTTTCTCTCCACTGGCAGAATTATCTCTTTTCTGTTGCCCATGAACACCCTTATGGAGTCACTTTGGGCGGAAATGTTAATGCATGAAATTATGCACAAAATAGCTATTGTAAACCTCTTCATGGGTGCAAAAGTATAAAAATATTAGCTTTTTTTAACTTTTTTTTGAAAAAATCCTCCAAAAGTTTGCACGTTTCGCAAAAACTCCATACCTTTGCATCGCTTTTGAAAGGAAAGCCGCCCACAACGGACGTCTGGAGAGATGGTAGAGTGGTCGATTACAGCAGTCTTGAAAACTGCCGCACTGAGAGGTGCCGGGGGTTCGAATCCCTCTCTCTCCGCAATGTAAAAGAGGTTTCAGTCATCTGAAGCCTCTTTTTTTTCTTGGTATACTCTATTTGCTATTTGGAAGTATCGATTGAATCGTAATATATTGCGTATAGTCCTAGGTGGCTCAGTCCAACAGAGCCGATTCCGATAGCGTTCTTGTTGGGGACTGGGTTTTCTAGGAGTTTCTAGGGCTTCCTATATGTTCTATATATTCTATATATTCTATATATTCTAGGTGTTCTAGATAGTCTAGCTCTTCTGGCTCTTCTAGATTTTCTGGAGACTCTGAGGTCTTATAAAATTTACTAGATCATCGCTAAACTTTCGTCTCACTATTGTGCAATCCTTTTACTTGACGTTTAGTGGATGAAGACACGATTCAGGCAAGCACTATAAACAAAGCACTATAAACAAAAAATGGGCTACAGGAGAATGAATCCGTGTAACCCATTGTACGTTTCTTGTGTGTATGTATTATCTGTCTTTACAATGCGTCGTTGTTGAATAAAGTGTTGGGTTCAAAAACTATGTTGTTGGGATTGACTTCTATTACTTCGCCGTTGGGGCATGATATGATAGTGAATCCTTCGCGCTTAGCTCTATTTACCAAGCGTTGCTGAGCAAGGAGAATACCGCTTTCGATGGTGGTACGCAGTTGGCGCACCTGCTCGTCATTGGGGTATACCTCAAAACTCATGCGAGCTTTTTCTCGTTCGATAGGAGAAACTAGTTCGCGAATTTCCTGTATAATAGTTCTGTTCATTTTTTAGTAGTCTTTTTGTTGTTTTCTTCCTCGGGTGCTCCATACATCTGTTTCATCTTTGCAAATTTCTCTGCATCGGTAACTTCCAGTCGTTCGCCCTTGCGCCATCCGCTGGCTATGCGTGAGGTGGGGCAGGTGTTGTTGTCGTAGAGCGACCAGAAGTCAACAACGGGTGTATAGAGTTGGAAGAAATTCTTCAAACCAGCTTCGTATCTTCTATAAATGACGTCAAGCGGAATGTTGTGTCCTCCCTGGCTAACACGTCGTGCTACACGCTGAACGGCTTGTTCGGGTGTGGGTAGGGAGAAGAAGAGCAGGGTAACGAAGTATCCAACACTTTGAGCTTTCTTGATTAGCTTGATGTAGGAGCGTGTGGCCAATGTGGTTTCGAAGGCAAAGTCTTGTCCGTCCTTCATCAGTTGCAGTACGCGCTCAATCATCAATCTACCGGCTTGGATGGCAGCACCCTCGGGATTGAAGGGAGAGAGGCCTCGAGCAATTTCGTCGGCATTGACGAATTCTCGGCAACCAAGCATTTCCGGTAGTACTGTGTAGCTAGCGGTTGTCTTGCCGGCACCATTACATCCGGCTATGATATACAAATGTTTCATAGAATGGGTGGTAAATGTGTTTTATTATTAGTATTTAAGTTATTTCTTTTTGGTTGAAGGCTTGAGCAGGTCGGGTCTGCGCTCCATGGTGCGCTTGAGAGATTGCTCCAGTTCCCACTCCTTGATTTTGGCTTCGTGGCCAGATAGGAGTATGTCGGGCACGCTTCCCCAGTCTTTATATTCGCGTGGTCGGGTATATACGGGAGCCTCCAGCAGATTGTCTTGAAACGAGTCGGAAAGAGCCGATTGTTCATCGCCTATGACACCAGGAATGATACGCACTATGGCATCTGTCATGACGGCTGCCGCCAATTCGCCACCAGTGAGCACGTAATCGCCTATTGACACTTCGCGTGTGATGAGTCTTTCTCGTATGCGATAATCTATGCCTTTGTAGTGTCCGCACAGGATGATGATGTTCTCCTTGAGAGAGAGTTCGTTGGCCATGGGTTGGTCAAACTGTTCTCCGTCGGGTGCGGTGAAGATTATCTCGTCGTAATGTCGTTCGCTCATTAGTTTGGAGATACACAAATCCACGGGTTCGCACTGTATTACCATACCTGCCGAACCACCAAAGGGATAATCGTCCACGCGACGCCAACGATTGGTTGAATAGTCGCGCAAGTTGTGAACGTGTATCTCTACAAGTCCTTTCTTTTGTCCTCGCCCAACGATACTTTCCTCCGTGAATGGAAGTACCAATTCGGGGCATACTGTGATGATATCTATTCTCATACGTGATGCAAATTTACGCATTTATACCCACTCGTGCAAGAAATAGTGCATTAAAACTGATGTTTTGTGGTGTATGGTGCATTTTTTTCTTAACTTTGCATACCCATAATTTTATGTGAAGAAGAGAAAAAGTCGTTGATGAGCAAGATAGCCATAATAGGAGCAGGAGCAGCAGGATGTTTTGCGGCTCAGAGGATAAAGGAATTGTGTCCAGGAGCAGAGGTGGAGCTCTTTGAGGCTCAAGACCGTCCGCTCAAGAAGGTAGCCATCACTGGAGGCGGGCGTTGCAATCTGACCAATAGTTTTGAGCAGGTGGGAGATTTGCGCGAGGTGTATCCCCGTGGTCATCAGTTGTTGAAACGATTGATGTATGCCTGGAGCCAATGGGATACCATGTCGTGGTTTGAAGAGCGAGGTGTGGCACTGGTTACACAGGAGGATGAGTGTGTCTTTCCCAGGAGTCAGAGAGCCATGGAGATAGTAAATACCCTGAAGCGAGGACTAACCATACATTGCGGTAGAAGGGTAGGGCTGGATGACCTGAAAGGATACGATGCCATCATAGTGACAACGGGAGGCAGTAGGAATTTTTCATGGTTGGAAGATGCTGGTGTAGAAATAGTTGCACCCATTCCATCACTATTCCCCTTTAAGTTGCAAGCCTCAGGCCTTGAGCAATTGAGCGGCGCATTGGTGCAGGATAGTGTGGCAATGATAGGAGGCACAAAATTTCGTGCCCAAGGCACCACGCTGATTACCCATAATGGAGTGTCAGGTCCCTGCATCTTGCGTTTGTCATCCTATGCCGCACGATACCTGGCAGAGCATGGATACACGGCACCGCTGGTGATGAACTGGTTGGGCGATACCACAGAGGAGGAATCCCTGCAGATGCTGAAGGATATGGCCAAGGAGAATGCTCAGAAGATGGTAGTAAATACCCATCCCGAGCAACTGACATCGCGCCACTGGGAACATCTGGTACAGAGAGCAGGCATAGGCAAGGAAGTGAGATGGAATGGCATGGGACAGAAACAGATGAACAGATTGGCCAGCGTGCTAACCTCCGATACATACCAGATAGTGGGTCGTGTGCCACATAAGGAAGAGTTTGTAACGGCTGGCGGTGTGAGCCTTAATAGTGTTTCGTCCACCACACTGGAGTGCAAGACACGCCCAGGGCTATATTTTGCTGGCGAAGTCTTGGATGTGGATGGGGTGACTGGAGGTTTCAATCTACAAGCAGCATGGACAATGGCTGATGCCGTGGCCAGAGCCGTGGCAGAGAAATACCAGTAAAGTAAGTTGTTCTCCTAAACAATACATATTCAAAAGACACAAAATGATAACAAAGATAGAAGATATTAACGACGAGCGAGTGCGTCACTTCTCACAACTGACAGAGGCACAATTACGCAATCGTCTAGACCCTTCTCAGGGTATATTCATAGCCGAGAGTCCCAAGGTGATACAAGTGGCACTGGATGCTGGTTATCAACCACTTTCGCTCCTTTGCGAAGAGAAGCACATTTTGGGCGATGCCAGTAGGATAGTGGCACAATTGCAGGAGCAAGGAGCAGAGATATACACGGGCGACCGCCATCTTTTGGCCACACTGACGGGTTATACCCTTACCAGAGGAGTACTATGCGCTATGCGCAGGCCTGAAGAATTGATGGTGGAGAAGGTGCTCGAGGGAACTCGCCGTGTGGTGGTGATAGACGGTGTGGTGGATGCTACCAACGTGGGAGCCATATTCCGTAGTGCAGCAGCCCTTGGCATTGATGCGGTGCTGGTGACACGTAGCAGTTGCGACCCATGGAACAGGCGTGCCATTCGTGTTTCTATGGGTAGTGTGTTCCTGGTGCCTTGGACATGGCTGGATGATTATGCTCAACTCAGACAACTAGGCTTTAAAACCTGTGCCATGGCATTGGAAGACCGTAGCATAGGCATTGACCATCCCATTCTTCGCGAGCAGGAGCGACTGGCCATCATCATGGGCACAGAAGGAGATGGATTGCCTCAGCAAACCATAGCCGATGCCGATTTCGTGGTAAAGATACCCATGGCGCATGGTGTGGATTCGCTCAATGTAGCAGCTGCTGCCAGCGTAGCATTTTGGGAACTCACTAAAACGGAAAGGTGAAATGTGAGAACGGAAAAGTGAAAAGTGAAAACGGAAAGGTGAAAGGGAAAGGTGAAGAGTTTTCCGTTTTCCGTTTTCCGTTCTCAGATTTCCGTTTTCCGTTCTCCGTTTAAATAACAACATAAGGTCAAAAAAGGGATGTCTAATATTCTGGATATTAAGAGCAAAGCATTTGCACTACGTATAATACGTTTCTATAAATTCTTAACCAAAGAGAAGAAAGAATTTATTCTCTCTAGCCAAATATTGCGGAGCGGTACTAGTATTGGAGCTAATACGCGTGAACGAAGGAATGCGCAGAGTAAGCTTGATTTTATAAATAAGTTATCTATAGCTCTCAAGGAAGCTGATGAAACTCAGTATTGGTTGGAGCTACTTGTTGGAAGCGAAATAATAGATGAAAAGGTCTTTAACTCGCTTAATGAGGAGTTGAAAGAGATTATCGCATTGATAACATCTAGTATAAAAACTGCAAAAAATAATTTATGAATAAATCGGAAATTAGAAATCTGAAAGGTGAAAGGTGAAAGGTGAAGAGTTTTCCGTTTTCCGTTCTCAGATTTCCGTTTTCCGTTCTCAGATTTCCGTTTTCCGTTTTCAAATTATGAAATTGCTTGCTTTAGATATTGACGGTACGCTCACACGCCCCGATGGTACTATCTCTGAACGTACCATTAAGATTGTGAGGGATTTGCAGAGTAGGGGAGTGATGCTATGCATAGCTAGCGGTAGACCTCCATTGGGTATTATGCCAGTAGCCAAGCTATTGGGCATGGATGAGTATGGGGGATATATCATCGGCTATAATGGGGGAAGTCTGGTAGAATACAAGAGTGGTGAGGAATTGTACACGGCCACTTTGCCTGCCGAAGCAGTGCCAGTGGTGGTGGAATGCGGTAGGCGCGAGGGCCATACCATGCTCACATACGTGGGCAATGAGATATGCACCGAGAATGCACTGGATCCTTACGTCAATATATCACATCAGCGCAATGGTTTGCCTATACGCGAGGTGAGCGACTTCCTCCATGACCTGCCATCTTCCTTGCCCAAATGTATCATTACTGGCGACCCATGCGAGATGCCAGCCTTGCAACGTGAAGTATCTGCTCGTCTCTATGGCATAGCAGATGCTTATCTGAGCGATGCCTTCTTTCTGGAGGTGGTGCGCAAGGGTATAGACAAGGCTGATGCATTGATGAGATTGCTTGACCATCTGCACCTTACGCATGAGGATTTAGTGGCCGCAGGCGATGCCCATAATGATATGGGAATGATACGCCTGGCAGCCTTGGGAATAGCCATGGGCAATGCACACCCCGATGTAAGAGAGGTGGCAGACATAGTGGCACCTGTGGCAGAGCAAGATGGATTGGCACAAGTGCTGGAGACACTTTAGGCACAGAATCCGATTCTTGGACGAGATGGTATCTTTTCAACCTTCTTCTTAGTAGGCACAGGTATATCACAAGGCAGAATCTTGCACAAGGATTCAAAGTCGGTGGTATTGGCATCTATCACACGCTGAGCGATAGAGGGCACTATCTCCGTTTGAATGAGATTTATCACATGGCGAGCATTGCCAAAGTTCTTGTCCTTGTTCTTGTAATCCTCCTCCAGGCGTCGTTTCAGAGCAGTGCGTGCCTTGCTGGTGAGAACATAATCGTTGCGTAGGAAGTACTGCTCGGCTATCTCCAGTAGCTCTTTGGCATTGAAATCGTCAAAGGTATAGATGTTGGATTCTGGGATACGGGATTTGAATCCGGGGTTCATATTGAACATAGCCATCATCTCGTCCGTGTATCCGGCAAGGATTAGCATCCAGTCACGATTTTCCTCGTCGGCAAGAGCTGTGAGCAGGGTTTCTATCACGAACTTACCAGGGTCGCGAGGGTCATGAGGCTGATATAGTTGGTAAGCCTCGTCAATGAAGAGTATGCCACCCTTGGCCTCTTCTATGGCTTCGCGAGTGAGTGTTTCCTCATTGCTGTAATAAGGGCCCATCAGTGTGGAGCGCTCGCGTATCACCACATGCCCTTTGGACAGTATGCCCAGGCGGCTGAGCATCTTGCCCATCAGTTTGGCCACGGTGGTCTTACCGGTACCTGGAGAACCTAGAAACATGGCATGGAGGGGAGTGCTGCTGATGGACAGGCAATTGTCCATGCGCAATTTATTGAAGCGTATGATTCTGTCGTATCTCTTCAGTTTCTTTTTCAGATTCTCCAATCCTACCAGGTGATCCAGAGAGCGTAGAAAAGCATCTGGTGTATACTCTTCTTCATCATAGCGAGTGTGGGGACTTTCTTCATCGTCGTCGGCCCATTCCTCTTCTTCGTTCTCGTCAAAATCAGTATCTTTTTCCTCGTCATCCTCGTCAACGGACATTTCCTCTTCCTCTTCTTCGTCTATGTTGTCTCTCCCTGGTTCACCAAATAATTCCAGTTCTTTCTTTTTGGCTAGATCATCGTCGGTTAGTTGTTCTTTGATGAATTTCTCCAGAAGAGTGTCAAAGTCATCCTGCCAGCTATTGTCCGTAACTTCATTGGCATTGTCTTCTTCGGTGGCGCATTTTATTTGGAGTGCGTGCTCCTTTACGGCTTTTAATTTGTTGTTAATAACTGTGATATCTTTCTCTGATGCATTATTTGCTTGTGTGGTAAGGTTATTCTTTTTCATAATCATATTTTTATTTTAGGTTAATAAAGCATTTTCTCCCGACGTGGGGAGAGAAGATAAATAACCAGAAGTCCCTAGTTTCTTTCTCAAACAATAAGTCAAAGAGCACGTACACCTGGCTTCAGCACCAAGTGTAAGGACACACTACGGGCTGCAGACAGATTCTTCTTGTTCAAAAAACAGAGCGGGTTATAATACCATAATGCACACTACATCTGCGTAGCACCTGGTGGTGCCCACTCTTCTGCCAAGAAAGTTGAAAGATGTAGATGCTTCATAGTTTTTATAAAAATATGATATAAAAATATATTGTTTTGCCAGCATAATATTGAGCCAGCGGTGCGAAGGTAGGAATATATTTCTAGTTGGCAAAGTTTTTCTTGATTATTTCTGTTGTCTGCATTAGTATAGAGTGCAATTAGTGGCAGAAACTATCACCTTCACATAATAATATATAGAAAAAGAAAGAAGGATGCACCCATTTGTGTATGTGGATGCACCCTTCTCGGTGTTATATTTGTAATTGTCTTTTCTGAAGAAGCCTATTAAGACTTACTTTGCAATGTTGGGTTTTTCAAGACCGTAACCCTTCTTGCCATCTTCAAACTTGAGCCATAGTGCAAGGCCAAGGGCAATGACACCAAATGTGGCAAAGATGAGCATGGGGATGGTGTAATCGTACTGAAGTACCTCATTGCCATCACGTATTACGGTGCCCACAATGCAATAATCGCTCAGCACATTACCAATGAGCAAGGGCACACCGCCAAGACCTATGTTCTGCACCCAGAAGATAAGAGCATAAGCCGAACCCAGTAGGCGCAAGGGGATAATCTTGGGCACAGAGGGCCACATGGCACTGGGCACCAAAGAGAAGGCTACACCAAGCAATACCATGATGATGGCAGCAAACCACCAGTAGTTGAGCAATGGCATGGCAAACAACAGGTGGACTAGGATAAGCAATACAGAACCAATCACCATGATGGTAGCACCCTTGCCGTACTTGTCATAAATGCCACCGAAGATGGGAGTCATCAGCAGATTGCCAAAGGGTAGGATAGAGGGAAGGAAACCAGCCAAGGTGGGGTCTACGTTATACTTATTAATCATCAGTGATGTAGCGTACTTCAAGAAGGGGAATACGGCAGAGTAGAAGCATAGGCAAAGCAATGCGATGAGCCAGAAACCCTTGTTCTTGAGGATGATGGTCAGGTCGCCCAACTTGAATGTCTCATCATCGGCTTCGCTTGCCACGAAAGCGCCTTCCTGCTTGTCTAGACGGCTATCCATCACGCAGAATACCAGGTATGCCAATAGACCTACTACCAGCAACACGAGGGCCATCAAGAGGGGAGTGGATACCTCAAAGTTCTTAGCCAAGACGGGGCTTACGGCCAAAGCCAATGCAGTACCCAAACGTGCTACTGCTACCTGAATGCCCATGGCCAATGCTGTTTCGTAGCCCTGGAACCATCGTGCGATTACCTTGGTGACGGTGATACCGCAGTTTTCGGTACCTACGGCAAAGATGGCATAACCCAGGCATGCTACCAATACCTGTTTGTTCAAGCCAAGGATGATGGCTTCGCCACCTGGCTCTATGTACTTTACGGCATAGTACTTGATGCCGGCACCTACCACCATAAACAAGCAGGTCATGATACCTGTCAGGCGCACGCCAATCTTATCAAGGATAATACCGCCAAAGAGCAGCATGAAGAAGAATACGTTAAACCACATGTAGGCCCAGTTGAAGTTGCCAAAATCGCTGGCACTCCATCCCATACCGCCTTGTTCGATAGAGATACCCAACATGTCCATCAATGGAGACATGGCATCGGTGAGGAAGTAGCCCCACATCATGGTGAAGCTAACGATAATCAGGGCGGTCCAACGGGCCACCTTCGAATCGCGAAGAGTTTTTGTCAGTTGTGATGTCATTTATGTTTTGTGTTAGTTGATTTTTGGGATTTACGGAGTTCTAGGTGTTCTAGATATTCTAGATATTCTAGTACGTCTAGATTAATAGATTTCCTATAAAAATATTACTCTGCCTTTAGCCACTTGTCCAGCCAACGGAAGAAGGTGCGTTGCCATAGGATGCCGTTCTGGGGCTTTAGCACCCAGTGATTTTCGTCGGGGAAGAGTAGTAGCTGAGCAGGGATACCACGCAGGCGTGCTGCTGTGAAGGCACTTTCTGCCTGTGTGTATTCGATGCGGAAGTCCTTCTGACCATGGATGCAGAGAATGGGAGTGTCCCATCGGTCTACATACAAGTGGGGAGAGGTTTCGAATACCTTGGCGCGCTTGCCATTGGCATCCTTGTACCAGGGTGCCTGACCCATATCCCAGTTGGGGAACCATAGTTCCTCGGTTTCCATGTATTGCTGCTGAGTATTGAAGATACCATCGTGGGCAATGAAGGCCTTGAATCGCTTGTCATGATTGCCAGCCAACCAATATACGCTATAACCACCAAAGCTGGCACCTACTGCGCCAAGACGGTCGTTATCTACCCATGGTTCCTTGGCAATGTCATCGATGGCAGAAAGATAATCCTTCATGCACTGACCAGAATAGTCGCCACTGATTTGTTCCAACCATTCCATGCCAAAGCCTGGCAAGCCGCGACGGTTGGGAGCGATGATGACATAACCCTGATTTGCCATTACCTGGAAGTTCCAACGGTAGCTCCAGAACTGGCTTACGGGCGACTGAGGACCACCTTCGCAGAAGAGCAGAGTGGGGTACTTCTTGTTGGGGTCAAAGTTGGGAGGTAGGATTACCCATGCGAGCATATCCTTGTTGTCGGTGGTCTTTATCCATCGCTCACGTACTTCACCAAACTGGAAATGAGCATAGAAGGGCTCGTTCTCGGCGGTTAGCTGTGTAGTCTCTCCATCGGCAATATTTACCAGGTACACCTCATCGGCACGGCTCATAGAGTGGCACTTGGCCAAGAGCTGTTGGCCATTGGGGTGAATGCCTAGTAGCACAAAGTCGGCCACCTCGTCGGTAATAGCCTTTACATTGCCCTGAAGATTGGTGCTGTACAAGTTGGTCTTGCCATGCCATACACCAGAGAAATAAAGAGTATTATTGTCGGAAGCCCAGGCAAATTCGTTCACACCGCTTTCAAAGCTTTCTGTTACGTAGCTCTTCTTACCGGTGGCAAATTCGTAGATACATAGACGAGTGCGGTCGCTCTCATATCCGTCTCTTTCCATGCTGCTCCAAGCAATATATTTTCCATCGGGAGAGAACTGAGGGTTCTGGTCATAACCAGCATTTACATCTTCCTTGAACAGATTTACAGCCTGATGCTTAAGAGAACGAGTGGGGTCGCACGCAGGGCGTACGTATCCTTCGGGCTTGCAAAGGTTCTTTACATTGCCAGATTCCAGGTCGTAAAGGTAAATGTCGCTATCGGTACTGATGGCATAATCAAGGCCAGACAACTTGCGGCAAGTGTATGCTATCTGCTTGCTATCAGGGCTCCATGCCAATTGCTCCACACCACCAAAGGGAAGCATGGGACTTTCATAAGGCTCGCCTTCGAGCAGGTCCTTGCTATCGCCCACTTTCTCTCCGTCAAAATCAGCCACGAAGGGATGCGGAGCGGATGTGGTATAGTGATCCCAATGCTTATAGATGAGGTCGTTAGCCACGATGCCGGTAGTAAGGTTCAGGTCGGCATCATTCTTCTGTACACTAGCCTCGTGATTGAATGTCTTTACCAGAATCACCTTCTTGCCACAAGGTGAGAAGAGATAATCATTGACATCGCTCTTTTCAAAGGTAATCTGCTTGCGAGCACTACCATCCGCGTTCATCATCCAAAGCTGCATGGTGCCCTCTGCATCGGCAGCCATGTAAGCCACCTTGTCGGTGCCGGGGATAAACGAGGGAGCATACTCGGAAGTAGCTGAGGTGGTCAGCGCCACGGGAGTCTCCTCCTTGCCGGGAGTGCCAGCATAGATTACGGCACGACTCTTGTTCTTCTCCACACTGTAGTAAGTCACACCCCACACCGCCTTCTCGGCATCAGCCGAAAGATGGTAAGCACCGATGCGACCCATTTGCCACATCACCTCGGGTGTGAACTGATGTGATGAGTTAGAAAACTCACTCACTCTGCCTATTGCCACTGCTTGTTCGCCACCATTTTCTGTAGGAGCACAAGCAGCCAGCGATAGAGCCATAATACCTGTAGTCAAAATTTTGTTCATTCTTATTATTGTTTAATGATTTTCGGAGCACAATCATACCAATAGCCACCATATATAGTGGTATTAGCTACTATATCTTGTGCAAAAGTATAAAAAATAGTTCTTAATGAGGTGAAAAACTCTTAGTTTTTATGCTTAAAAACATCGTTTTGCAGAAGCAACGGCTATAGACGGCTATGTAAAGTAGAAAAAATATAGAATATGAGTTCCTTAAGACACCGAAAAGCCACCGCAGGGTAGAGGGAATGGTCATTTGAGAGGAGTCAATCTCCTCGATAGTGCTGAACAAGGTTATATTTGCCCTAGAGAATTTGTCCAGAACATAAAAAACGAGGTGCAACCCATCTGTGGCTCACCTCGTTATATGGAAAATTATATTTCTTTCGCTTGTTGCACCTATTTGGTACTTAATACCAAAAGGATGACCTACTTCTTGTTCATTTTGAATGATACGGGGAGGGTCATGCGTACGCTTACTGTCTTGCCTTCGTGCTCGCCAGGAATCCATTTAGGCATTGCCTTTACTGCACGGATGGCCTCTTTGTCAAGCAATTTATGGCCAGCACTTTTCATTAGTTTTATCTTGGTCAGTTTGCCCTTCTTGTTTACCACAAAGGTTATGAAGGAGCGTCCTTCTATACCTTGCTGAGCACACTGCTGGGGGTATTTGATTTCTTTTCTCAGGAATGTCATCATGGCTTGCATGCCACCAGGAAATTCGGGTAGCTTATCCACAGGTCCAAGCATAGGTTTGTCTTCCCCCTCAGATTGGCTTATTATACAAGTTTCTTGTGGGTAATTAATGTCATGTGCCTTACACTCAGTGGTGTGGAACATAGACATAGCCATAATTATGGCGCCTGCCAGAATGTTAATCTTACTGTTTTTCATAATGATATTTGGGTTGTTTGTTTAGTATTTTGCCCACAAAGGTAATAATTTTTTCAAGGAATCAATGATTTTTCCAAAACTATTATCTGATTATTCAGAATATTCAGAATATTCAGAATACTCGGAATACTCGAAATACTCTGAGTACTCAGAATCTCATTATGTTCTTTCTCTATACCTAATATAATAAAACGAGAGCGTCTCTGTGATAGGGACGCCCTCGTGATATGTATTCAAGCATTCAAACTTGATATGAGATATAGCTTACTTTGTAGCCAAAATCTTAGCCATAGCCTTTTCTGCCTTAACAACAGCAGCGTCGTACTTCTTCTGAGCAGACTTGGGGTTCTTAGCAGTCTTGATTGCATCGTAAAGCTCCCAAAGCTTGAAGTCAGCAGTTACCTTCTTCTGAGCAGCAGTGTAAGCGTCAGCAGCAGCCTCAGCCTTAGCCTCTTCGTCAGCAGGAGCGTAAGCGTGCTTGTAACCCTTTACCATGTTCCAGTGACCACGAGTGAAATCGGGGAATGTAACAGCAGCGCAGTTGTTGTCCATAGAGATAGCACCTAGCTCTGCAAGTGCACACCACTCAGCCATGTCATATACGTCCATGTCAAGGGGTAGACCATTCTGCAAGCAGTATACCAAACGAGCGTCCATGATGTAGTCCATACCGCCGTGACCCATCTCACGACCCTTCTCACCGTACTTGGTAAGGATGGGGTGATAGTACTTCTTCTCCAAAGCTGCCTTCTGCTTAGCGTTCATGAAGCCGTGAGCGTTCAAGTTGTCCATCTGAGGAGCATCGGTACCCTTAAGAGCATCACCAGAAAGAGCGTACTCGGGAGTAGGATACTTGGTTGCATAACCCTTAGTACCGGTAAGCTTGAACAAACGGTTGTAGGGCTGGGGAGTCATTACGTTGTGCTGAATCTCGATTACCTTACCCTTAGCGGTACGCATTAGAGTAGTAGTGTGGTCACCATTGCGGAAATCCTTGCACTCCTTGCCAGTCTTCTTCTCAACGAAGTCCTTACCAAAGAAGCTCTCGGTATCCATAGCAACTAGAGTGGTGAAGCGGTCACCACGGTGAATGTCCATGCACTGAGCAACGGGGCCAAGGCCGTGAGTAGCGTAAACGTCACCACGGTTCTCCTGGTTGTACTTCAAACGCCAGTGTAGGTTGTCCTTGTCGTTGTCAGCAGGATCCTTCCAGTATGAATCCCAGAAGCCGTCTAGAGCGTGAATGTAAGCACCCTCAGCGCGGATAATCTCACCGAATACGCCGTCCTGAGCCATTGCCAAAGCATTCATCTCATAGTAGTCATAGCAGCAGTTCTCAAGGATGAAGCAGTGCTTGCGTGTCTGCTCAGAGAGGTCGATAAGGCTCCAGCACTGTTCTAGGTTCATTGCTGAAGGTACCTCGATAGCAGCATGCTTGCCATTCTCCATAGCGAACTTAGCTACGGGATAGTGGTGATTCCAGTCGGTAGCGATGTACACTAGGTCGATGTCGTCACGCTTGCAAAGTTCCTCATAACCCTTTTCGCCGAAGTAGATATCAGCGGGCTTCAAACCAGCCTTGCGAAGGTCGTTCTGGCACTTCTCTGCACGCTCCTTCTCATAGTCGCACAATGCAACGATTTCCACACCGGGGATGTGGCAGAAACGCATTACGGCCCAAGGACCACGCATACCAAGACCAACGAATGCAACTCGAACGGTCTCCAACTTGGGAGCTGTCAAACCAATAACGTGCTGCTGACCTGCAGGACGCTCGGGAGTCTCCACTACGATTGTACCTTTGTCCCAATGCCACTTGGTGCTGGGAGAAAGAGATTGCGCACTTACAACCACTGTGAGGGCTGCAAGAACAAGAGTCAGAAAGCTTTTCAGTTTCATGTCTTTGTAAAAATTAATTGTTAAATTGTAATTTAGGTTAAATCTTTCCGCTTGCAAAGTTACTAAATTAATTTATAACGACCAAGAAAATTTTGATATTCTAGGAAAAAGGTGTACCTTTGCCTACGATTATGGATAAGAAAACGTTGAAACCACTCTTGGGTTTAGGCATTCAGGAACTGAAAGAGGTTGCAAATAGTGTAAATCTTCCTGCTTTTGCGGCAAAGCAAATGTTTGGCTGGATTTATCAGAAGCATGCTCAGGATATCCAGGAGATGACAAATATATCTCAGAAGGCTCGCACTCTCTTGGCGGAGAGCTATTGCATAGGTATAATGCCTCCTGTGGAAACCAAACGAAGTGTGGATGGTACGGTGAAGTACTTGTTTCCCACTTTGTCTGGCGATACGGTGGAGAGTGTGTTTATTCCCGATAAGGAGAGGGGAACATTGTGTGTCAGTTGCCAGGTAGGATGCCGCATGGGATGCAAGTTCTGCATGACGGGACGACAAGGTTTCCAAGGCCATCTGACGGCTACTGATATTCTCAACCAGATATACGCTTTGCCAGAAAGAGACAAACTGACCAATATAGTATTCATGGGTCAGGGAGAGCCATTTGACAATTTGGATAATGTGCTGAAAGTAACCGAATTGCTGATGCATCCTGATGGATGGGCTTGGAGCCCTAAGCGTATTACGGTAAGCACGGTGGGAGTGAAGAAAGGTATGCTCCGATTCCTAGATGAAAGCCCATGTCACTTGGCCGTATCATTGCACAATCCCTTTGCCAGCGAGCGAAAGGAGATGATGCCTGCCGAGAATGCCTTCTCGTTGGAGGAATTCCTGCCTCTGTTGGCAGAAAAAGATTGGACACACCAGCGACGCTTGTCGTTCGAGTACATCGTCTTTGGTGGAATGAACGATACTCCCAGACATGCCAAGGAATTGGTGAGATTGCTAAGCCCCATGGAATGTCGTGTCAATCTAATCAGATTCCACGAAATACCAGATTCCCCCTTCCGAAATAGCAATGAGGAAACGATGATATGGTTGCGCGACTATCTGACACAGCATGGTGTGACCACTACGATACGTGCCTCCAGAGGACAGGATATCTGGGCAGCATGCGGATTGTTGAACACTAAGCATATGCAATCAAAACAAGAATAATGCTAACATATTCAATTAAATATAAGTAGTTATGAAACATATATTTCTCAGTTTTGCCTTACTGATGGGTATGCTGTTGACCAGCTGCGAGAGGTCGGATTTTATGCCTAAGGCCAGTGGTCGCCCCTACGAAGTATTGGTAGTGATGGATTCGGTAGAGTGGAATGCCCCTCATGGTAGAGCACTCTTTGATATATTGGATACAGATGTGCCAATGCTCCCTCAGAGCGAGCGCTCTTTCCGTATATCTCAAACAGAGAGAAAGCACTTTGATAGAATGCTGAATATCTTCAGAAATATTATCATTGTCAATATCGACCGTACACAATACACAAGAACCAGGATGAAGTTTACTCGCAACAAGTATGCGATGGATCAAATAGTTCTTACCATCAATTCGCCTTCGAACGAGGAGTTTAGAGAGTTTTGCGTAAACAATCGCCAAAACATCGTAGACTTCCTCACGAAGATGGAAATGAACAGATTGGTTCAGGAATTGAAAAAAGAGAACTCGAAAGTCACTTTCGACCTTGCGAAATCGATTTTCCAGTGTGAGGTAAACGCTCCCAAGGAGTTGACATCGTTTAAAAAGGGTGAGAACTTCCTTTGGACCTCTAATAACACTGCCAGTGGTATGATGAGCATTGTGATGTATTCTTTCCCCTACGAAGGTCCACATATTTTTAATAAGGAGTATCTGGTGCATAAGCGCGACTCTGCCTTAAAAGCAAACATCCCTGGCGAGAAGCCCAATATGTATATGAAGACAGATACTTTGTGCACAGTGGTAAAACCCATTGCGGTGCATTCCAAGTATGCAATGGAGATGCGTGGCCTTTGGTACATGGAAAACGATTGTATGGGTGGCCCTTACGTGAGTCATCACAGAGTAGACACCGAAGCCAATAGGGTGGTGGTGATAGAGGGTTTTGTGTATGCTCCTGAGAAGATGAAGCGAGGATTGATACGTCGCTTGGAAGGCTCACTTTACACTTTGAAACTACCTGAAGAGCAATATTTTGCTGAGATTACTCCCGGTATAGAAGAAGAGCAGGTGGATACCGTGGCTCAGAAGTAATATACCGTACAGAGGCATAAAACCATAGAAAATACACATCTTACACATAAGTAATACAAAATGAACATATTAAGAATAGGCATAACACATTTTGACCAAGAAGGATTGGAACTTATCAATTCCACCTTTGAAGAAATTTTGTTGGACGAAATATGCACTAGGACAACATATACCAGCGTTGGTGAAGAAGCCATTGATGAAGCTCTCAATGATTGGGATGAAGGCAATACAGATGCTATCATGGTTGTTCCTGCCAAGGACGATGCTAGGCTCAATCCTGCAAGTCTTGAAGGTATGGATATGATAATTTGGGGAAACCTGAGAATGGCCTTCGTCAACGAAGAATCCGATTTTGAGAGTCAAATGGAAATGCTTCATCATGCAATGAAGAGAGATTTCGATATAGATATTCCTCGAATCACACCCATCCTGGATGCTGAAAACTACAAGGCGTATGATGTGGTGCTGGTCAACGATAGAGAGCAAGGATTGAAGGATTTTCTGGAACTTAGTCAAGGCAATGGCGTTGCTTATACCACTGGACGTGAGCTGGTTTGTACCAGTCCCTTCTCGGCAGAGTCCTTCCATGAGAGCATATATCTGGCTAAGGATATCCTTAAGGCCAGAGAAAGATACGATGAGGCTCACAAGAATCCTCTTCCAAAACTATTTGTAGATAAGAAGGACGATATCAAGAAGCACTAAATGAGCTTAATAGACAACGTAAAAGCTACATTGAAGAGCAAGGACACGGAAGGCCCCTTTGAATTGTACGTGACAAGGACACCTGGTTACCTCTGGGCATGTCTTTTCAAATGGTTGGGCGTGCATCCTATTGCCGTCACACTGATGAGTATAGTCATTGGTGCGGCTAGTGGTTGGTTTTTCTATAGCAACCAGTTGGAGCAGAATCTCATAGGCATGGGTTTGCTTATATGGGCCAACTGGTATGATTGTGCTGATGGCCAATTGGCCAGAATGACCAACAAACGCACACTCATAGGACGTATCCTTGATGGATTTTGTGGTGATGTATGGTTCTTCAGTATATACTTTTTTATTTGCCTCAGAACTCAATCATACGAGATACCTTTTACCAATATGCAATGGGGTGTATTTATTTGGTTGTTAGGTGCTTGGGCAGGTTTAAGATGTCATGGCAGACAATGTGCTATAGGAGATTATTACCGCAATATACATCTATATTATTTGTTAGGTAAATCGAAAGCAGAACTTGACTCCTCTGACAAGATACGCGAGGAAATGCGCCAATTGAAATGGAAAAGCAAGGATTGGTTCAACAAGCTCTACTTGTATTTCTATGCAAGATATACAGGTTCGCAGGAGGACCAGGTTAAAGCTTTCCATATAATGAAGAAAAGCCTGGAAGAGAAATACGGCGAGCAATTGCCAGAGCAGATGCGAGAAGATTTTTGCAAGTATAGCAAAAAGTTGATGCCTTTGACCAATATACTGACCTTTGACACCCGAGCAATAGTAATGTTCTTGTCCCTGGGATTTGATGTACCTTGGTTGTACTTCGTATTCGAGTCAGTAGTCCTGGAGGCTTTGAGATTTTACATGATTAGAAAGCACGAAGAATTGTGTGCAAGAATTACTCAGCAATACGTATAGAGACTTTGCATCCATCTGATAGAAAAGCAATTAGATAACTGATGAATAAGAGCATAGTACTGATATTGGCAGGCGGTGTGGGAAGCCGTATGAAGCTTTCCATCCCAAAGCAGTTTGTTGTTGTGGACGGTTTGACCGTTCTTCAGCACACTATGCTTGCATTTCAGCAACATCAGCTTATCAGCTCCATATACGTGGTGACAAGTCCCGAATGGCATGACGAGGTAAGGCGTCAAGCAGAAAAGGCAGATATAAGCAAGTTTGCCGCTTGCGTCAATGCAGGTGAGAATAGTTTTCTTTCTGCAAAGAATGGTATACAGTATCTTTGTGAAAAGGAGGATGAAAACACCGTAGTGCTGATACATGATGCGGTACGTCCTCTGGTATCACAAGACATAATTAGCAGAAACATAGCGGTTTGCCTCTCTCGCGGAAATGCTATCACAGCCCTTGCTAGCCAGGAAAGCTACATGGTGATAGCAAATCAGCCTGGGGGTAATGACACCGAAATCAATTCGCATGAATACATTCCTCGTGAGCACCTGCTTAGAGCACAAACTCCCCATACTTTTTTGCTAAAAGAATTGGCAAAAATGATGCAGGAGTGCGAAGAAAGAGGCATAAAATATTCTCAATCAATATTCACTCTTGCCAATGAACTTGGACATGTGCCTTTGCATATTGCCGAGGGTGAAATGATTAATTTCAAACTGACTTTGCCATCAGATTTTACCTTCTTTCAAGCTGTATTACGAGAAATCAGTGAATAAAAGGCCAATATTTTCAGATGAGGCAAACAATATTTTAAAATATTTATCATACCTTTGCAACCTCATATGATACCTGAACATATCCAAGACATAAAAACTCGCTATGGCATCGTCGGACGCGATGAGAAGCTAATATTGGCACTTGATACTGCTATTCAAGTGGCAAAGACTGACTTGAGTGTACTCATTCAGGGAGAAAGTGGTGTGGGTAAGGAAATCATACCTCGTGTGATACACGATTGTAGTTTGCGTAAGAACAAGCGTTATATTGCCATTAACTGTGGTAGTATCCCCGAGGGAACTATTGATTCTGAGTTGTTTGGACACGAGAAAGGTTCGTATACAGGAGCAATAGGTGAGCGCGATGGATATTTTGGCGCAGCCGATGGCGGTACTTTGTTTTTGGACGAAGTGGGAGAACTGCCAATGACCACTCAGGCAAGACTTTTGCGTGTGCTTGAAACGGGTGAATACATCAGGGTTGGTAGTGATACTCCTCGACGCACTAACGTCAGAATCGTAGCTGCAACCAATGTAGATATTCCTCAAGCTATCAAGGAAGGAAGATTTCGCGAGGACCTTTATTACCGTCTCTGCTCAATCAATATATTGATGCCTCCATTGAGAGATAGAGGTTATGATGCAGTGCTTTTGTTCAAACTGTTTGCTATGAATACGGCCAGCAAATACCACATCCTTGAGCCCGTAAGATTGAGTGAGGATGGCGAGCAGGCGGTAATGGCATATAAATGGCCAGGTAATGTGCGTCAACTGAAAAATATAGTTGAGCAGATTAGCATATTGGAGCAGGGAGCTCAGATTAACTCCGAAGTTCTCTCACGCTATGGAATCATTGCTGGGCAAGGAGAGAAATATGCTATACAACCAACCAATAGGCATGGCAAGGACGAGTCAGGCAGAGATTGGGCAAATGAAATCAGTTGGTTGGCAAGTGCGGTGATGAAATTACGCGCAGAGGTAGACGAATTGAAGTCTATTATCTTGTCTGACCACAAGTCTTCTTCTGCTCCTCTCCAGCTACAGGATTTAAGCACTCTTGAGCAAACAATAGAGCCAGAAGAGTATATTCCTGCTACTCCAATTGTTCCTCCAGCTCCGAAGGTTAATATTCAGCCATCCAGTTCGCCAGAAGTAATAGTTCCGCCTATACCTTCGAGCCACGAATATGACGAAATAGAGATACTCAAGGAAGAATCCAATCTGAATATCGTTGACCAGGAGAAACAAAACATAATTCGCGCCTTGCATCAATGCAAAAATAGTAAGAGAATGGCAGCCAAGATGCTGGGAATAAGCGAACGAACACTATACAGAAGAATAAAAGATTATGATATTGAGTGACAATATACTTGCACCTAAAAATAATAAGGTATATACGCGAGTGCTAGCCATCTGCCTGTGCTTGTCTAGTTTGCTATTATGTACCTCATGTACAATTAGTTATAAATTCAATGGGGCAAGCATTGATTATACTAAGACAAAGAGCATTCAGATTGGTAACTTTCCCATACGTAGTACTTATGTTTGGGCTCCGATGCAGGGTATATTTCAAAATAAACTGACCGATTTATTTGCCACTCAAACCAAATTAAAGCAGGTAAAGAAGAATGGTGACCTTGTGTTGGAAGGTGAAATAGTAGGTTTCGACCAGTTCAATAAGGGTATTTCCAATAGTGGTTACTCTAATCAAGTGCAGTTGAAAATGACTGTAAATGTTCGATTTACTAACAATAACAAGCATTCGGATGATTTTGAGCAGAAATTCTCTGCTACGGCAACATACGATGCTACACAACAGTTGGTCAACGTACAAGAGGAACTGGTAACCGAGATGTGTAAAGACATTACAGAGCAAATCTTTAATGCAACCGTAGCCAATTGGTAATGGTGGGGAGTAATGTGCTAAAATTAATCAGAGAGCCACAAGTAGCCATATATGGGAAAACAGGTTATTGACTATATACGCCAGCCAGAGAGCTTAGACAATCAATCCTTGGAGCACCTAAGGAGTGTGGTGGATAAATATCCATATTATCATGCTGCACGCATATTGCTCTTGCGTATACTTTATCAGAGGCATGACCCTAGCTTTGATGAACAACTTCGCAGAGCTGCTATATACGTTCCCTCTCGTCAGACGCTTTTCCAAATGTTTCAGGCTCCTTCGTTAATTCCTGATTCTCCATCAAAGAGAACATCCAAGGCTGAGCTCGAGAATATAGAATCAAAGCGTACAGCTACTCTTATTGATAACTTTCTGGATAGTATTCCTCAGCAAAATACCAATACTCCTCGTATTGTAGATGCTACGGTAGATTATATGGCATATCTAATGCAGATAGAGAGTGGACCTTCCACCCAACCCGTGCCTCGAATGGCAGGTGAGGATTATATTGATAACTTCCTTACCAAGAACAATGGCCGCTTCGACTTTGAAGACATGGAATCTGAAGATATCTCACCAGCAGTAACAGAACCAGAAATCGAGGTAGAAACAGGCGCTTTGACCGAAGCAATGGCTCGAATTTACATCAAACAAGGCAAATATGACAAAGCAATAGAAATAATTCGTCGCATTTCCTTGAAATATCCGAAAAAAAATCGTTACTTTGCAGACCAAATTCGCTTTTTAGAGAAATTAATCATAAATCAACAATCGTAATATGTACACAATTATTGTAATTCTTATTGTCTTGGCTAGCGTGCTAATGTGCACAATCGTAGTTATCCAGGAGAGCAAAGGTGGTGGTTTGGCAGCTGACTATGCAAGCGGCAATAGCCTTTTGGGTGCACCTAAGACCACAAACATCATTGAGAAAATCACATGGAGCCTAGCTGGTGTGATGGTAGTATTGAGCGTAATTAGCACTGTTTTCTTGACAAGCGCAGATACAGTGGATAGCGTTTTGCAGATGGAGCAGCCTGCTACTGAGCTTCCTTCTCTTCCTGCAGTTGATGCAGCTCCTACTGTTGATGCAGCTTCTGCAACTGATGCTGCAAATTAATATTTGCTCTCTATCTTATTCTTATGATACTTGTAGCAGATAGTGGTTCCACCAAGACAGAGTGGATTACTGATAAGCTAACTGTTACTACTAATGGCATCAATCCTGTGCGCGATTCCAAGGAAGAAATTTCCAGGATACTGAGCACTGAATTGATGCCATTATTATATGCCAATCAGATAGCGCCGGAAAGTATAACAGAAATTCATTTCTATGGTGCAGGATGCATAGAACCCTTTTCTGCTAGTGTGAGCAATGCTTTGATGCAACATTTTTTGCATGCAAAGATTAATGTTTACACAGACTTGCTAGGTGCAGCACGCGCACTATGTGGTAGAGCAGAAGGCATTGCATGCATTCTAGGAACCGGCAGTAATTCATGCTATTGCAAGGACGGCGCGATATTGAGCAATACCTCTCCTATGGGATATATTCTAGGTGATGAGGGTAGTGGAGCGGTGTTGGGCAAACTTCTCATTTCTGAGATGCTAAAGGGAGATTTACGCTATCTTTGGAATCAGTTTTCAGAGGAATACTCCCTTACTACGGCAGATATTATAAATAATGTGTATCGTAAGCCACAAGCTAATAAATACCTGGCTTCGTTTGTTCCTTTCATAAAGCGTAATATTGAGAAGAGTGGAGTTAGGGCAATGGTGGTGGAAGAGTTCTGTAGATTCTTGCGTAGAAATGTTATTCCCTACGACAGGAAAGATTTATCAGTAAATTTTGTTGGTGGAGTAGCATGCAATTTTTCTGCAGAAATCACGCTCGCATGCCAGCAATGTGGCTTAGTTTGTGGTAAATTTATAGAACGACCTGCCCTAGAAATGCTAAAATATCATTTTATGTTGTTTAACATATAATAAATACTTGTAGCGATGAAAAAATAGTATTATCTTTGCTACAGTTATCCTGAAAACAATCTTTTTACCTTAAACAAACTAATACCTAAAGGATGGTATAGGGGCGCTGTGAAGCGGCCCTATATTTTTATTTTATGGGTTTAGTATGAATAAATTAACCTACCAGTATCTAAATGTATTTCCTTTGGTGAGGAGTATAACAAACATTTAGATGCTGGTAGTTTTGTATTATCTGACTAATTCTTGCCAGATAGCTTATTCTTCTTGATTGGCTATGGAAATATTAATTTCTCCTATGTATTGGAGAAGTTCTTCGCGGCCTTTGCCAGTTTCGCTACTAGTGACGAAGTAGGGTGGCAGTTCTTCCCATTGTTGGGAGAGCACCTTGAGATAATGCTGTACGTTTCCTCCCAATCGTCCCTTGGTCACCTTGTCGGCTTTTGTAAATACTATAGCAAAGGGAACACCATTTTCTCCTAACCATTCAATGAATTCGAGGTCTATCTTCTGAGGTTCCAGACGCACGTCTATTAATATGAATAGCAGGGTCATCTGCTCACGCTCAAGGATATACGAGCTGATCATGTGTTCAAACTCCTCCTGTGCTTTCTTGCTACGCTTGGCATAGCCATAGCCAGGGAGGTCTACCAGGTACCATGGCGCATCAGCAGCATTGTGTTGCTTGCCTTCAACGGGGCGATTTATCAAGAAATGGTTGATAAGTACGGTCTTACCAGGCATTGATGATGTCTTGGCCAACTTTGCATTGTCGGCTAGCATGTTAATAAGCGAGCTCTTGCCCACATTACTTCTGCCGATGAATGCATATTCTGGGTATCCAGCCTTGGGACATTGTTCCACCTTTGCACTGGAAATGAGATATTCTGCTGTATTGATTTTCATATATTTACCAACTATAATTCATACCAAGAGACAACCATTCCTTGAACATGAGATATCCTGCATCTCCTTTGTTGGATTTACTGCTATCGTCAAACTTGGGATAGAGTTGCATCTGTGCAGACATGTATTTGTTGATGGAGAAATTGATATTGTTTTCCCACTCGATATTGGTGTAGGACAAGTTACTAATCCAGTATATGCGAGTTCTCCAACTGATGTCTTTGGTAATTTTCCATGTTGCATTGATGTTTATACTAGGACCAAAGTTGTGGTAAGCATGTTTGCCTTTCTCCACACCATGACGACTGGCAAGTGACTTTCTGTCCACATAACGCATGTTGTATGAACAAGGAGCTACATAAACGCTTCCGCTAAAGTTATTGTTCTTCGTCGCAAACTTATAATCAAGACCCACGGATATAGTCATATTCATGGGAGAGAGGAAGCTGGAAATAATGTTTTTTGTATTTGTTTGGTATTGGGGTACCAGCTGCGTAGATGCTTGAACCTGAGTGGTATAGTACAATGTCTTGTATGCCTTGTAACCCAGTTTTGTGGTCAAGCGGAGCAAGTTACTGGTTGGACGTGCAGAGCGTTGCTTATCTGTATCGCCAGTAGTTTGGTATCCCAGTTCGGCATCAATTCTGTTTTCCCAACTGACATTTTGTTTGTTGTCAAAATTGATGTTTACGGTACCTCTGGCAAGAATGGTGTAGTTATTGTTACCACCTTGGAACCAGTTTTCTGAGAAATAGTTCTGAGAGAATTGCAACGATCCATTACCTTTTATCTTCCAGAAATTTGGACGACGAGTAACCAATTGCACCCCCTCTTTCATGTCCGAGTCAAGGCTGACATTCACCACCTTGTCTGTAAGTTTGGTTTCCGTGGTTAGCGAGCCATGCACATCGTTGCGCAGGGTACCAGCCTTCTTTACCTGCTCGTCGGTTTGTTTTACCAATTCTGGTTGTCGCACATACAATTTAGCTAAGGCATTGTTTACCATATACATGCGTATCAGTTGAGGGTCAACACATTTGTCTATGTCAGATGCATTGAACTGTTGTAGCACTGAAGAGGCATAGAATGTAGGAGGCATAGCTATACGCATGCTATATACATCCAATGGTTTTAGGTAAGGGGGATTGGCTAATCGTGAGTTGCGGTGCTGAAGCAGAACAAGGAATGCCTTCTGATAAACCGTGGCTATAGAGTCAGCTCTGTATTGCCATGTTACGGTTTGCTTGATAGTCTTTTTGTCGCCAACTACGGTGTCTTTCACTATATGTTCTTCCGTAGCTTCTGCTATTCTGAGAGAGTCTTCAGTCACAATGGTGCTGTCTTTTACTACCACTACGGTATCTTTTGCCATAGCGATAGAATCCACCAGAAGACTATCTTTTTGCTCTTGCGAAAGAGCTACTATTGAGATGAAAATGAATGTAAGAAATAATAAATATTTTTGCATAATCTTATTATAAAATAAGTATAGCGCAAAGTTACGATATTATTTTAATTTTCCTCGTTTTAAACGGATATAAGTGTGATAAATTGAAGAAAATAATATTCGAAGCACTTTTAATTGATTATTTTTCTATGTCTATGGGGGCTATTCTTTTGTTTTTTTGTTCGCTTATTCGTACTTTGACCTTATGGTCTAAGGTACTTTCGCTCGAAAATATTCAAATAAATTTGATATTTTGCTCGCTTATTCGTACCTTTGATGTTCTCTCTAAGGTACTCACACTCGGAAAAATCAAATTTCTTTTGTTTTTTCGCTCGCTTATTCGTGCTTTGACCTTATGGTCTAAGGTACTTTCGCTCGGAAAAATCAAAATTCTTTTGTTTTTTCGCTCGCTTATTCGTACCTTTGCCCGCGTTTTGTGGAAAAAATATAATAAAAACATATGGATAAGAACACAATTATTGGCCTTGTGCTGATTGTTTTGGTGCTTTTCGGCTTCAACTGGTATAGCAAGCCCTCTGCAGAGGAGGTTGCACAGATGAGAGAAATGGCTCGCCAGGATAGTATTGCACAAGCACAGAAACAAGAAGAGGCTATCAAGGCTCAGGAAAAGAAGACACAAGAGTTGGCCATGATGGCATTGGACAGCACCTCGCTTTTCTTCAATGCTCGCAATGCACAGAGCGAAGAGGTGGTGTTGAGCAATGGTTTGCTCAATCTTACATTGAATACCAAGGGAGGTAGTATTCTGCATGCAAGTTTGAGTGAGTACAAGAATCAGCAGAAGGAAGACGTGATGCTATTGCGCAAGGACTTGAATAGCCTAAGCTATGTGCTTACAGGCAAGGACTTGAACATCGATACACGCGACTATACCTTCCAGGCTCTTAATCGTACTGATAGCACCGTGACCATGCGTCTAGGCAACGAGGCATCTCACTTAGATATCAACTATCAGCTCGTTAAGGACAGTTATTTGGTTAAGATTACTATGCAAGCTACTGGTATGGGCAATGTTTTGCACCCTGGTACTCATAGCATGAGCATCAATTGGCAGGATGTGGCAGCTCAGCAGGAGAAAGGCTTCGACTTCGAGCAGCAGTTCTCTTCTCTCACCTATAAGGAGAAGAATGGCGATACCGACAAACTCTCAGAGACAGGCGACGAGTCAGAAACCATGGAGATGCCTCTCGAGTGGGTAGCTTTCAAGAACCAGTTCTTCAGCTGCGTGTTGATTGCTCCCAATCAGTTTGACGATGCTACGCTCAAGAGTACAGCTTGCAAGAAGGGGTCTGGCGACTTGAAGAAGTACTCGGCTCAGATGAACTGTGCCTTTGACCCCACAGGTGTGGAGAGCACAGAGCTAAATATGTACATCGGTCCCAACGATTTCCATATCCTCAAGGACCACGACAAGTTGATTTCTGCCGACAAAGATTTGGAGATGGAGAAGTTGGTATACCTCGGTTGGCCCTTGTTCCGCGTTATCAACCGTTGGCTTATCCTTCCCTTGTTTGACTTCCTTGCAGGTTTTGGCATGAACATGGGTTGGGTTATTCTCTTGCTCACTCTTATTGTTAAGATATTCGTTTATCCCACTACCAAGAAGAGCTATTTGAGCAGCGCTCGTATGCGCGTTCTTAAGCCCAAGATTGACGCTTTGAATGCCAAGTATCCCAAGCCCGAGGATGCCATGAAGAAGCAGACAGAGATGATGCAAATCTATCGCGAATACGGAGTAAGCCCCATGGGTGGATGTTTGCCTATGCTCATTCAGATGCCTATCTGGATTGCGCTCTTCAACTTTGTGCCCAATGCCATTGCCCTCCGTGGCGAGAGCTTCCTTTGGGCAGACGACCTCTCTGCTTACGATTCACTATTGAGTTGGGATGCCGACCTATGGTTGATTGGCGACCACCTGAGCATCTTCTGTGTACTATTCTGTGCTACAAATATCATCAACACCTGGATATCTATGCGCCAGCAGAAGGACCAAATGTCTAGCGAGCAGGCTCAGCAGATGAAGATGATGCAGTACATGATGTACATCATGCCCTTGATGTTCTTCTTCATGTTCAATAATTACTCTAGTGGTCTTTGCTATTACTACTTCCTCTCTGGTCTTACCAGTATCTTGATTATGTGGTACTTGCGCAAGAGCACCGACGACAAGAAGTTGCTAGCCAAGCTGGAGGAATACCGTGAGAAGCACAAGAACGATCCCAAGAACATGGGTGGTATGGCAGCACGCCTTCAGGCTCTGCAAAAGCAGATGGAGGAGCAACAGAAGAATCGTCAGCAGTAAAATTGCAGGCATTGAATGATAAAAAAGAACTGGAGATACGAGGCGCACGTGGTCCTCATCTCCAGTTCTTTTTTTTTCTTATTCTGAGTACTCTGAATAATCAGAATAATCAGAGTACTCTGAATACTCCGAGTACTCTGAAAAGTCTGAGTAATTACTCTGTAATCTTCTTTGCTAGAGCTTCCAGGTTGGGCAGGTCAGAATCCTTTAGCTTGCCCCAGATGGTAATGGTGGGTTCCACTATCTCGCACTGCTTCATACCCTCAATCATTTGGCGCATCACTTTGCCTGCGGTTGGAGCCCAGGTGCCATTCTCCACGATGGCGAATTGACGGCGCTGGAAGTTCTTGATTTGCAGATGATGAAGGAAATCGTGCATGGGAGGGAACACACCAGCATCGTACGAAGCAGCGCAGCACACTATCTTGGGATAGCGGAAGGCATCCTCTATCACCTCTGCCATGTCGTCACGACTGAGGTCGCTCACCACCACCTTCTTTGCTCCATTCTCTTTCAGCATCTCAGCCAATTTCTTTGCCACCTGTGCTGTATTGCCATGTATGCTGGCATACGCTACCAGAATACCCTCCGATTCGGGTTCGTAACGGCTCCATAGGTCGTACAATCTTATAGCCTCTGCCAATGCTTCACCTTGCAGCATAGGTCCATGCAAGGGCATGATGGCCTCTATATCCAGATTGGCAGCCTTCTTGAGTACATTCTGCACCTGCATACCATACTTGCCGCAAATGTTGAAGTAATATCTACGAGCTTCGCAAGCCCAATCGTCAGTCTCATTGCACAGAGCGCCAAATTTGCCAAAACCATCAGCAGCAAACAATATCTTCTCGCTAGACTCGTAGGTCATTATCACCTCTGGCCAATGTACCATGGGAGCTGCAATAAAGTGCAGTGTGTGAGCTCCAAGCTCCAGGATATCGCCCTCTTTTACCACCATCACGCGGTCAGCAAAAGCATCATAGTCAAAGTAGTGACCTAGCATCTTAACTGTCTGTGCAGAGCATACCAGAGTGAGGGTAGGGTATTCCAGCATGGTCTTGCCCACCAGTGCTGAATGGTCGGGCTCCATGTGCTGGCACACCAGATAGTCGGGCATGCGGCCATCCAAAGCCTCCACCAGGTTTTTCTGCCACTCTTCACCCTTGCGAGCATCAGCAGTGTCCATGATGGCCACTTTCTCGTCCATTATCACCCAACTATTGTAACTCATGCCCTCGGGTACAACGTACTGACTCTCAAACAAGTCAATATCCAAGTCATCTACACCAATATAGCGTATGTTGTCGTTAATTTGGTTAATCATTTGTTTATACCTTTTTTAATATTATCCACGTACAAAGGTATTTCAATTTTAGCAACTGAGCAAGAGAAAAGAAGAAAAACAACTATGCACTGATACATCAAGGCAGTCATATCCTCTGCCATGGTCAAATAAAATCCCCCAGTGATGGCTCGGTTAATCAAGGAGGGGTACATAGTTAGTGTAAAATTGTGCTCTTAAGCGCATTTGTAAGCTTTCAACATATAAGCGGTTTGTGTATTCTCGTTATGATACAGACGATTATTCTGACAGATTGAGATTTAGCAATGGTAATACAGCAACAGGATTTTTACAACTTGCGGAAAAGAGAATGTCGTGTCATACCTTGGCTTTCACGATAATAATGTGTACCTTTGCGTCTTGAAATTGTTGCCAAACGTATATCATGAAAACGTCTTTTGTTTTCGTTGGTGGCGCGTGACAAATGTATAGACGTATTTGTATTATATATATATAGGTGGGTAAATAAGTAGTGAAAAGTATATTCAAATTCTATGTATTGTTTATGAAACAGGTATTTTCCGTATGCGTATTTGCAGTATTGTATGTTCTACAGGTTAGTTGTGTGCACGACAAGGAGGTGGAACATATTGTTTCTAATGCTGAGCAATTATTGAATATTAATCCGGACTCTTCCCTTTTCATTCTGGACAACATCAGAGAGGACAAGTCTACATGGTCCCGTTCTCAGCAGATGCGCTATGAACTGGTCTATGCCCAGGCACAAAACAAGGCTTTTGTAAACTTCACCACAGACAGCATAGCCCTGGTATTGGTTGATTATTACAATCGTCATGGCAATGCCAACGAACAGATGATGGCCAATTATATGGCTGGTTGTGCGTATCGTGATTTGGAGGATGCACTTTCAGCACTGAAATACCTTAATTTAGCAGTAGATGCCGTTGATGAAAGCGATGGAGATTGCGATTTGAACACATTGATGCGTGTCTACAGTCAGATGGGAGGGTTGTATCAGCGCGTTGCAGCATTTGAGAACGAAAGAATAGCAGATTCTAATGCAGAACGATTGGCATGGCAGATTTGCGATACCTTATCGGCGCTTCGTTTGATGTGGGCGCAGGCATGTTGTTTATATGATTCTAGAAATCAATCACAAGCAATCATGATTTTGGATAGTATAGCGCAATTTACAGAAAAGAATGGAATTCAAGAGGATCCTGATTTGATATATCCACTTAAAACTGATTACTATCTTGAACGTAAAGACATTAAATGCGCGGAAATTCTATTGCGTGAATACGAATATAAGACAGGGATTCTAACAGAATCTCTAGATACCTTGAATTATGACATGGCCCACTTTTATCTTAAGGGAAAGTATTACAACATTGCTCAGAAGCCAGACTCTGCCATACAGATGTTCAATAAGTTGTTACATTTGTTAGGGCAACGTCCACTTTATTCTTCTCAGCGCCACGGACTGAAAGAGGTCTCCTATCAAGGACTGACCGAAGCCT
>JAFOCV010000019.1 GCA_017381015.1 Bacteroidaceae bacterium | reverse complement strand
GCGAAGAATTTCTGCGCTTATTTCTGTTGATGTCATAGTGGTATTCTTTCGTATTATCTACGCAAAAGTATACAAAAAATCTATACAATCCAAACATGCAGGCATTTTTCTATCCTCCTTTCCTGTCGCCTTCTATTAAAACTGCACACATGCACCCTCAGTGTGCCAATCATAAATAGCATAATGACAGCATAATCTTCATGCTTATATAATATATAGATGGCACCAATCCTCAAACATATTGATATGACAAAATCACATTATCCTTACTTTTTGACATATTGCAATTCCATGTATTCCTCACGCCCCATGTATTGCGTCTGGTTATCCCAACCAATACTGAGGCACAATATTTTACCTTGCTCACGTACAAGGGCACTGCTTGCCATAAAGCCAACCCTATATGCTCCCATTATAACGCAGATGTTAAAATAACATTATGAAAGTAAAAAAAACACGCAAAAGCATTGTGGAATAAGAAAATATACGTACCTTTGCCCCAAATCTCTTGCCAAGAGACATGGGATTGCTATGCAATGACCTGAAGGAGAATGGGTTACAGGCAAACGATAACAAAACAAACAACATAAGACAAAAGGATGAAAACAAAAAGATTGTATCAGTCTCCGCAGACCAGGCGGGACGAAGTGGATCTGGAAGACGGGTTCTGCGGATCTATCACTAATGATGCTGGTCTTGGCCAGACCATAGAGTCCGCATCTCAGGGGTTTGAAGAGGTAACCGTATCTGATGGTTTTGATACTAACACAGATGGCACCATTAAATGGGATTAATTTAAAGGAGAAATAGCGATGAATAAATACACTAAGTTCTTGGCTCTTATGAGCTTTGCTCTTGTAATGAGCGCATGTCAAGATGACAACTTAATCCCCGAGGCTCCTGCTCTTCCCGGTGATGAGATAGTATTTGGTGCAACTGCATACTTGGAGAATGGTGACCCTCAGACTCGTACCGTGTATGGCGACATTCAGGGCAATCTGATTGAGGTTCGCTGGATAGATGGCGACCGTCTGGATATCGCTTGCCCCGAAACCGCAGGACCCAAGGAAATAGCAGAGTACAAGGTGGTTGCCCAGGGTATTACCGGCAACAACAGTACTACTAATGCTGAGAGCAGTTATGCCAGCACCCTTGTCCGTCTTGAAGAGGGGGCGGGCTTGCAGTGGTCTTCAGAGCCAACTCACCATTTCTTTGCGTCCTATCCTTCAAAGGCTATGATTGCCGAAAAACTGGCAACTACTTTGTCTAAGGGAGAGATTGATTCGTTGGGTATGAAGTTAGATGGAGAACAGAATGCAAAACTCAGAGGTTATCTTCCTGTGGACCAAACTCCCTCTTATGTGCCAACAACACCAAATGCAGGACGCGAAGGCAATCAGGGTTACGTTATCGCGCCCGATATGACCTATGCCTATATGGTGGCAAAGAAGACTGTTGATACCAAGGGCAATGTGGGCCTTCAGTTTACTTCTCAGATGACGGCACTCGAGTTTGAGATTGTGGCAAGTGATATTGCACAAGATCCAAATACGGGGACGACTTCTCACGAAATTAAAATTCTGGGCGTTACATTGAGCCATGCAAATAATGAACAGATAGCTGGTCACTTTGAATATGATTATGCAAAGAATGATTTCTCCAATGTCGATATAGAGAATGCTGATGCCCATGCATATGTGACTCAGTCTTTCCCAGAAGGACTTTTGGTTGATCCTACGACGGGTTTTGTGGATGTTACATTCTTCGTATTTCCTGGTGTGCCTTTTAATTACGGCAATGATGAAGTTGCAGAAGACAGTCTTCTTTCCAGGGAACTGGAACTTACTGTGCTTTATCAGATAGATGGCATCCCTCAGAATAGAACTGCCAAGATTAGGAAGCAGATTGAACCTAAAAAGAAGTACTTCTTTGCAAATGTACAATTACCAAAGATTCCTGCCAACGGCGTTTCTACCTCAAATTGGTTTAACGCTTTGGATAGTACAATATTGTTATCACAGGTTTCCATCCCTGTGGCAAGCAATGTGTTTGCACACAAAAACTATGGATTTGTAGATAAAAGCATTCAGCAGGTTCAAACCTATACAGACCTTTGGGACAGGGGAGTTCGTGGATTCGAATTTGTAACAAGAAGAGCGGTAACAGGTTCTACGGGTAACTACAAAACAAATAACACCTGGTCACTAAGTACTGCACATTTTGTTTGTGATGAGGTGCCGCATGAGAGTGCTGAAATTAATTTTGGAAAAGCCTTTGAAACTTTGATTACTAAGTTAAAAGATAATCCTAAAGAAACATTGGTATTGATATG
Source organism: Bacteroidaceae bacterium (assembly GCA_017381015.1). Taxonomy (GTDB): domain Bacteria; phylum Bacteroidota; class Bacteroidia; order Bacteroidales; family Bacteroidaceae; genus Physcousia. Next base: position 2,102 of record JAFOCV010000019.1, on the reverse strand, counting down.
TACTTATCAAGCAGTCGGTGATGGTTATGACCCTAATGGCTATGTACAGCAGCTTCTGAACTATTTTGATGAGTTGGTTAAAGACAGCATAGTTGCACAGGAAGACTTTGTACAATTACATGCAAATTCTATAGTAAAAGATATAAGAGGTAAGATATGCGTAATCATACGTCCAGGTGATGATGACCGTTACGAGAGCAACGCATACACTTCTGGCATTGCATTATCTTCGAATAATGGTACCAAGAAAACAGATTGGAGTAAGCGAGTGCTTCTAATCCAAGATTGGGGAACAGCATTTGATGTATGGGACCGCCGATACGACGGTGTTGCGCGTGAGGCACAATTTGATATATTATATCGTAATCCTAAAAAAGGACTAGCAGAAAGACCTTACGTAGAAAATCTGTTGTGGGGTGTAAGCACCAGCGATGGTAGCTATATTCAACCAACCGACAATAACGGAAATACAAACAACAACAACAACAACTTCGACAATTTCGGAGAGAAAGAGAAAATTAGTAAAAAGACTCAGTTTTATTATGAGCACGACCTTTCTGATGGCGGAATAGCCTATGTACAGGAGTGGGCAAGAGTTGTGCCTTCAAGTATGATTGGAAAAATATATACTAAAGTGAGTGCTTCTTCACACTATATGTGGGTTCAGTGGCCTGAGTCATATAGTGAAAAACTTGCGGCTATTGATGGTTTGTTTGAGAAAAGCGTTGCAACAAAGGGTGCATCTAACATCTCTAGTTTGTTTATCAATTCCCTTTCAGGCTATTATACTACAACAACGTACATGCAAGGTCTCTACCCATTCTTGAATAAATATTCTTTCAAACATTATTATGATGGGTTTTTTGTTAATGAATGGATTTCAGGAACCTTTTCACTCACCGATATGGGTAAGGGCGGTGACCACCCTGGACTGGCCTATGATTTGAATAAGTATGTATATGGTATTTTATCGGGTAAAGATAAGATGCAGAATGGTAGCAAACTACCTGTTGGACCTTGGGGATTGGTTATGATGGAGCATATTGGTAATACCGCAAAGGGGGCGGACGATAAGTCGTTAGACCTGGTCAATCTCATCGTGCTGAACAACTTCAAGTTCCCTCTGGCAAAAGGCGATGGAATTGGCACTGGTACCGGTGGCAACGGTGGTACTGAATAATCTTGATCTAGTATACTATACTGTGAATCAGCAAAATAAATGTATAAGCAGTATCTTCATCCACGACTGTCTTTAGTGACAGCCGTGGATGAACTATGTTTAAAAGTATTAACATAAACCTATTATCTATGAGAAAAACTTTAAAACTAATTCCCCTGGCGCTGGCCCTTGTATGCAGTGCCGTTTCCATGCCGCTACAAGCTGCCGGAGACTATGCTTCCAAGATGAAGCTAAGGTACACGTCACAGTCAGGCAAGACCCCGTCCGAGGGTGCCTGGATGGAATACTCCCTGCCTATAGGCAATGGCCAGTTGGGTGCCACATTCATGGGCGGAGTGGCTACGGAATACCTTCAGTTCAACGAGAAAACCCTGTGGACAGGTGCCAGCAACGACTATGATGTAAAGGGTAACGAGGATAACGGTGCTGTAACAGACTATGGAGCCTACCAGAACTTTGGTGTGCTGACCATGACCAACAACGGAACTACCAGCAGCCCCAGCAACTATGTGCGCGAACTGAATCTGATGAACGCCACAGGTAAGGTGGAATACACCTGCAGCAGCGTGGCATATACCCGCGAGTTCATTGCATCATATCCCGACCAGGTGGTGGCAGTACGCCTGAGCGCAGGAACTGCAGGCAAACTGAGCTACACATTCTCGCTTGCCAAGGGAGCAGGACTCAGTTCCGGCACTGTAAGCTATGCCAATGGTGGAATATCCTTGTCCGGTTCGCTGGAGAGTGTCAACTATGCTTCTCACTTCAAAATTGTGAACAGCGGTGGTACTCTGACTACCAATTCCAGCAACATCAAGGTTTCCGGTGCAGATGAAATTCTTATTCTCCTTGCAGCTGGTACCTCATATACCAGCACTTCAACTGGTTGGAATTCCAACGGCACCGCTGCCAATGTGCTCTC
>JAFOCV010000162.1 GCA_017381015.1 Bacteroidaceae bacterium | reverse complement strand
TGAGCCATTACGTTTGCGAGTATGGGATTGCGTCTTTCGGAAGAAACATCAGCAATATCCAAATTCTGTATCAACAATCCATTGTACATTCCTCCTGGGGATGTTACAGTGAGGCGGTCATCATAGATGCCAAGATGAACTTCACTGCCCATTACGGTGTAGTCACGATGGATGAAATGATTAACCATTGCCTCTAGAACGGCACGTTCCGCATATTCAGGTTTGTTCTTTCGTCCATCAGGCAGTTTCTCCCAGCCTTTCTTGGTATTAGACCTCACAAAGTTCATAGCTTCACGAAGCAGCATGAGGACATTGCCTGTAAACTCTGCATCATTGATGGCGTCGCCCTTTTCCGTACCATCCCATCGGGTACAATAAAGGCGAGACTGCCATAAAGGACAATCTTCGGCAAACAGTGCGCCCGCATTCATAAGGTTCCCTGTGCCAGTTACTAGCCCAAAAGACAAAAGGTATTTCTTGCCCCATTCTTGTTTGGTGCGTTTTTTGAACGAGTTCGCCAATATCGTAAAGGAATAGTCTTCAACTTTATAATCCGTATGAAGGGGATCGTAAGTTTTATTAGAACCTTTCAGTACCAAGCGTACCATTTGCTCTGCCGTGGCAGGCATGCTTTCATCACCAACTCGGACAAATGCTATACGCTGACCATCCCCAACGTAGTAATATGGGGTATAATGCCCTGCATTGACTTTGAGTTGCAAGATGTGTAAACCATCTACATCATGAGGAATCATTTCCACCTCTGGTAGGGGATCTATATAGTCACGAATCCTGCTACTGATAGTCTCGCAAACATGCTGTACGTCATCAAGTCCTTTGACGACGCCATCATTATCAATGCCGAAGAAAAGGGAGCCACCCAAGCCTTTGGCAAAAGCACTTACGCTCTTCAACCAACTCTTAGGTTTCTTCTCTTCAAGCATCACCTTGAAGTCGTATGCTGTACATTCTGCTATCAGAGTCTTTAATTACATTTTATATGAAATCTCTATTAACCATGCAAATGTACTCATTTTTATCGAAAGTTAGGCATTCGTTTATTGTTTCGCGCGTAATTTAAGCAAATTTTGTCTAAGACAAGGCTGTGGTATAACAAAAAGAAATGATTATGTATAAATACTCTCTGTTTTTTGGTAAGGGGAGGATTAACAAATTGAATACGAACATATGAATCAACTCAAATAAAAAATGTGAAAGCATCTTCTTCATAAAATAAATAGTTTAACCTAACATTTGGGATAGAATAATACAAAATCTCTTCAAAAATTATATTTCAACAACAAATTCTGTTAAATAAACGCTGAATTGTTTGATTGAATCAAAAGAAAAGTCTATCTTTGCATCAATATCAATAGAAAATATTGTTAATACACATCTTAAAATAGTTGTATTATGGAGAAACTTACAAGCAAAGAAGAAGAAGTGATGGAGCTGATTTGGCAACTTGGCCAGTGCGCCCCGAAGGATGTTTCATCGCTCTATCCCAAACCTCAGCCCAGCGCAAATGCCATTGCCCAGGTGTTTCAGGCACTGGAGAAGAAAGGTTACCTGACGCATGAACCGAAGGGGCGTGGCTTTGTCTATCAGCCTATCGTGGACAAACAGGCATACGGAAGAGGAAGGTTGTCGAGTGTTATCAATCGCTTCTTCAGTGACTCGTATATGAGTGTAGTGTCGGCACTGATGCAGGAGGAAAAGGTAACCGAGGCAGATTTGCTTCAATATCTTGCCGACCTAAAGCGTAAGGAGGGCTGACGCATGGCTACATTCATTATCTATGCCATCCGATGGGCGGTGACACTGACGCTGCTCTACTCGCTCTACAGGCTCTTGCTCCAACGCGAAACGTTTCACCGTCTGAATCGTGCCGTTCTGCTGGCAATCCTTGTGGTGAGTCCGCTGCTGCCGCTCATACCGCTGCATACAGATGAGCCGACAACCTTTGATGAGGTACTTGCCAAAATTGAGGGGTCGTTGCTTAGCCTGCCAACTTCTGAGAGTGTTGCAGAAGATACTCTTCTTGCACAAGAAGACGAGAATGCTGCATCGGGGCTTTGGGTACGATATTGTGCGTATATATACATAATAGGTATTGCCGTCGCGCTCACCTTTTACCTGTTCCGGCTATTGACTCTGGCACGCATCTTACGTCGCTGTCAACGCATATCACATCCGATAATTCCGAAAGATGTTCATCTTATGCTGGACATGAGAATCAAACAGCCCAGCAGCTGGATGTATTGGATTTTCATTGACCCTATAGACTTGAAGCAGAACGCTGACGCTGTACTCAGACACGAACTGACACATGTGAGGATGGGGCATTCGTGGGACTTGATTCTCTGCGACCTCACGTGCCATATGCTATGGTGTCTGCCCTTTGTCTGGATGTTACGGCAAGACTTGGTGGATGTGCACGAGTTTCAGGCAGACGAAGCTGTATTGCAAGGTGGTGTGACGCTGGAAGACTACGAGCACCTATTAGTACGCAAAGCAGTGCAGACACGTATTCTGCCCATTATGAATACTTTACGCCACAGAGCCGTGAAGAAACGCTTCGCCATGATGTACAGCGGTCGTTCGTCGCGGTGGTCACGGCTCAAGTTGTTGTATCTGGCTCCAGCCCTCGCGGCCTGCCTATGGGTGTCAGCCCAAGCCGAGGTGTACAAGACATATCTCAACGGAAAACTCGTTGAACAAAAGGAGTTGGAGGTTGTTGATCCAAACACCATCAAGCATGTAACTGTGATTCATAGTCAAAAAATGGTGGTGGTAGAGACAGAAATGTCTGGGATTGACACGACAGTCTTTCAACCTATTGTCTTACCGGAAGATACATCTTTTACCGATGTTCTAAGGCATCCGTGACAACTCTGAACCATAGGCTGTAGTAACTATTATCTTTCAATCTTATTGAATTAACTACATAGTCCGCCATAACG
>JAFOCV010000161.1 GCA_017381015.1 Bacteroidaceae bacterium | reverse complement strand
GTCTAGAAGGCCCTATAGAAATAATTGGTCCAAAGATAACCTCCATGCGTGGTGGCATGGGAGGTACCTATGTGAAAACAATCGGTGAAAATGGAAAGGCCATACTTACAATTTCCAATCCACAGTTAGGGGATGTAAAGATAGAATTCGAGGTAATAGCATAAAGGAAAAGATAAGAAAAAGCATGAATGTTTATAGCATTCATGCTTTTTTATGCATTAACGTGGACCAAATTTGTGGTTTGAAAATACAGTTATATTATTTACTTATTTTTTTCTTGATTTGACAAGTTCTTTCTTTGCAGTTTATGCATTGTAATGTCTTAGTGGAACCTTCCCAAAAGCGTTCCGGATGTTTGGCATAAGCAATTTCCCAATGAATTAATACAACCAGAGAAGTAAAGAATAAACTCCAGCTATAAAAATTTTTGATAAATAGCATAGGTGTAAACATCATAAAATGTCCCCAGTCATAGATACGACAATTGATACAGCATTTGTTTTTCATAAATATTTTCTGGAAAGGACAGAAGATGAGAATACAGATATAATCGCACAAAAAAATAGGTAAATTCTTTATATTTTTGTGACGAAATATTATCATTATCTTGACATCTAATCATTTTTTTTGAATATGAAGAAACATATTTTAAGCCTTTTGTTGGCTACTTCAGTCATGATTCCTGGTAGCATGAATGCTAAGGTGGAGCACATCTTGCCTCGTCCTCAACAAGTAGTAATTGAAGATGGAAAGCCTTTTGCATTGAATCGCGCCATCTCAATTATATATAAAAATGGCATTGAGCGATGTGAATTGTTGGAGGAATTCTTCTTGCAAAATGGTTGTAAAATTAAGAATGGTGGTGCGCCCGTTTTGGTAGAAATATCACCAACATATGGTAGTTCATATGATTATGAGCTATATGGATATGACAATGAGGCATACAAACTGACTGTTTCTTCAAAAGAGATAAAAATTCTTGCCGCAAGCGAAGTTGGTGTTATCAGAGCAACACAAACCCTAGTACAGATGGCAGAAGGATACAAGGGCAAGGCAAAGTTGGAACCCGTATGCATTGAAGACTGGCCTGCATTCAAGTTGCGTGGATATATGCACGACGTTGGCCGTTCTTATATCCCTGCAGAAGAATTGGTCAAGCAAATAGAACTTTTCTCACGTTTTAAAGTTAATACCTTCCACTGGCATTTAACAGAAAATCAAGCATGGCGTTTTGAAGTTAAGGCATACCCTGCACTTACCTCAGCAGAGAGTATGACTCGCTTTCCTGGTAAGTACTACACCCAAGAGGATTGTAAAGCAGTGATGGCAGCTGCCAAAAAGCATGGTGTTGTAGTAATACCAGAAATAGACATGCCTGGTCATAGCGAAGCATTCAAAAGAGCAATGGGTTTTGACATGCAGAGCGAAGAAGGAAAGAAGGTTTTAAAAGCTGCATTGGACGAGGTTGTGCAAGTATTTGCTGATGCGCCATATATTCATATAGGTGGCGATGAAGTTTCCACTACACCAGCATACCTCAACGAAATGATTGCCTATGTTGAATCCAAAGGCAAGAAGGCTGGTATTTGGAATCCTATCAATGGAATTTCTCAAAACCAATTAAATGCCACTCTATCACAAATGTGGGGTACAAGAGGTTATGCCGCTGATGGAAAAGCAAACATCGATTGCCGTTACAACTACACAAACCATTTTGATGTCTTTGCAGACTTGGTTGGCATATACAAGAGTAACATCTATTATGAAAGTAAGGGTAATAGCAAGGTTGCCGGTGCTATTTCTGGATGTTGGAATGACCGCAAAATGGATTCCTCTACTGACATCATGGCACAAAACAATGTTTACGCCAATGTCATCGCTACAGGCGAACGAGCATGGATTGGTGGTGGCGAACGATACATAGACAACTGTAATAATGGTGGCACAAACGGTGGTGGCGGAGTTATGCTACCCAACTCTGGCAAGGAATACGAGGAGTTTGCTGATTGGGAAAGACGTTTCCTCTTTCACAAAGCAAATTCTCTAAAGGACGAACCTATCCCATACGTTAAGCAAACGAATGTAAGATGGCGCATCACTGATGCCTTCCCCAATGAAGGCGTTAGCTCTGCAACCTTTGCTCCAGAGGAATATGCAACTACCAATAATAACGACGCATTGCCTCAGAAGTTCACACATGAAGGTAAAACTTATGGCACAGGCATTGCCACTGGTGCTGGTATTTACCTAAACCACACTTGGGGACGTAACATCATCAAGGCATACTACGATGCGCCTTCCTATAATCATACGGCTTATGCATGGACCTTTGTATACTCACCAAAGAAACAAACGGTAGGTGCACAGATAGAGTTCCAAAACTATAGTCGCTCGGAGCAAGACCCAGCACCCAGTAGTGGCAATTGGGATTTGTATGGCTCTAAGATTTGGATTAACGGAGCAGAGATAGAGGCTCCCACATACGGAAACACTGATGTAAGAATTGCCAACAAGGAAGTCACACTTAAAAACGAGAATTTCTCTGCACGAAAGCCCATTCCCGTTATGCTGAATAAGGGTTGGAACAAGGTGTTCCTAAAGTTACCTTACGTCAACGCTGGTTATCGTCTTGACAAATGGATGTTCACTTGCGTATTTACAGATTTAGAAGGCAAGACTGCTGTAGAAGGCCTAGTTTATTCTCCTGACAAACAGCTGAAATAGGCTACATACAAGTACATTCTCTAAATGCAAGGTTAAAGCCGTTATAAATGAATCTTCTTAGAGCCATTCGCAAGATACTCAGATGGAGCATAGGATTGTTTTTTGCAAGCAGTCTATTGGCCGTGATAGTGTATAAGTGGGTACCCGTTCCGGTTACTCCACTTATGCTTATCAGATGTTGCCAACAAATGAGCAAAGGCGAAAAGATAAGATTAAAGTTCCATTGGGTTAAATTAGATGAAGAGATAACACCAGAACTTGCCCTTGCCGTAGTAGCCAGTGAGGACCAAAAATTCTTATCCCATAATGGTTTTGACCTTGATGCTATTTCCCTTGCATGGGAAGAGCGTGTAGAAGGCAAGCGCAAACGTGGCGCAAGCACCATCTCGCAACAAACAGCTAAAAACGTTTTTCTGTGGCCAGGCGGAGGATGGTTTAGAAAAGGACTAGAAGCGTATTTTACCATCCTAATTGAACTGATATGGGACAAGCATAGAATTATGGAGGTGTATCTCAATGTAATAGAAATGGGAGACGGCATATATGGTGCAGATGCTTTGGCATGGCAACACTTTGGAAGAAGTGCTGACCGTTTGACACGTGCAAATTGTGCTCTTATTGCAGCCACATTGCCCAATCCTCTCAAATATAGTTCCAAGAATCCATCTAAATATATGCTTCGTCGCCAAACACAAATCATGCAACAAATGAAAAACCTTGGTTCCATCAAATGGGAATAGGAAAAGCACCATAAAACGGCATAAATTATGTTTTAAAACGCAAAATTGTAACTTTGACTTTACATTTTAGCTTATTTTTAACAAAAAAGGTGTATCTTTGTCAGCGTAACATTTGCTTTATAAGCATGTAAATATACCTTAATTCTATGCTAGAACCCCTATTTAGAACACACCAGTATTTGTTAGACCATTTAGGAACACCTGTTAGGCGCTCCTTAATGGACGAAATAAATTGGCGCGACCGTTTGATAGGAATCAAAGGCAGCAGAGGAGTGGGCAAGACAACCTTCCTATTGCAATATGCCAAGGAAAACTATGACTCGACAGATAGAAAATGTTTGTATGTCAATATGAACAGCTTCTATTTCCAGACATGTAGTTTGGTTAAGTTTGCAGGAGAGTTTTATAAAGCTGGAGGTCAAGTACTATTGCTCGACCAAATTTTCAAGTTGTCCAATTGGAGCCACGTTTTGCATGAGTGTTACGAAAAATTCCCCCTCCTACGTATTGTCTTTGCAGGCAGTACTGTAATGAGACTCAAGGACGAAAATCCAGAGTTAAATGGTATCTGTCGCAGTTATAGTTTACGTGGATTCTCCTTCAGAGAGTATCTCAACATGATGGCTGGCACAGAAATCAAGCCTTATACCTTACGAGAACTGACCAATAGACACGAGCGTATCGCAAAGGAGATTTGCGAAAAATGCAATCCACTTGAACATTTCCAAGCATACCTACATCACGGATACTATCCATTCTTCCTAGAGAAACGCAACTTTAGCGAGAATCTGCTAAAGACCATGAATATGATGATAGAGGTAGATATCCTGCTTATCTATCAAATGGAGCAGAAAAACCTTAACCGAATCAAGAAGCTACTCTATCTGTTGGCAACAAGGGGCACTGGTACTCCCAACGTAAGTCAGTTGGCACAAGAGGTATTAACCTCAAGAACAACAATTGCCAACTACATCAAGTTCCTCAGTGATGCGCGACTCATCAACATCCTCTATCGCAAAGGCGAGGATTACCCCAAAAAGCCTGGACGTATCATGATGAACAATACCAATCTGATGTATGCCATGACACCAGGCAATGTTAATACAGAAGATTTGATGGATACATTCTTCCAAAATGCGATTTGGGGCAAGCATAAAATTAGAATTGGCGACAGAGGTTGCACATTCCTATTGGACAATCAGTATAGATTCCGATTACAGAACGAAACACCAAAGCGAAAGTCCACAGATGTGATTTATGTTCGTTCAGACAAGAATATTGGTGATGAGCAAGTTATTCCCTTGTGGATGTTTGGACTTCTCTACTAAAAAAATGCAAATTATTCCTTTAGCAAAAATATATAGACACATACTAGAATTAATTATTAACTGAAATCAGCATCTCTCTATATATATAATTATGTATATTGTATATGCTGAGGCTAAAACAAATATTACAATGGCAAAAGAAAAGAAATTCGTGACATGGGATGGTAATACCTGTGCCGGACATGTAGCTTACATGTTTAGCGAAGTAGCGGCTATCTACCCTATCACTCCTTCGTCTCCAATGGCGGAACATGTAGATGAATGGGCTGCACAAGGCAGAAAGAATCTGTTTGGTGACACAGTTCTAGTACAAGAAATGCAATCTGAGGCTGGTGCAGCAGGTGCTGTACACGGTTCATTGCAGGCAGGTGCATTAACCTCTACCTTTACTGCAAGCCAGGGCCTATTGCTCATGATTCCCAACATGTACAAGATTGCAGGCGAATTGTTGCCCAGCGTATTCCACGTAAGTGCTCGTACAGTAGCTACACATTCGTTGTGTATCTTTGGTGACCATAGCGACGTAATGGCATGCCGTCAAACAGGCTTTGCTATGTTGGCAGAAGGCAGCGTACAGGAGGTTATGGATTTGAGTGCTGTAGCTCACTTAGCATCTATTGAATCACGTGTGCCATTTATTAATTTCTTTGATGGTTTCCGCACTTCTCACGAGTACCAGAAGGTTGAACTAATCGAGGACGACGATGTTCGCGATTTGGTTGACATGAAGGCTGTAGCAGAGTTCCGTCAGCGTGCTCTGACCCCCGAACGCCCAATGGCAAAGGGTATGGCAGAGAATCCTGAAACCTTCTTTGCTCACCGCGAGAGTTGCAATCGCTACTATGATGCCGTTCCTGCTATCGTAGAAAAGTACATGGCTGCTATCAGCGAGCGTACAGGTCGCAAATATGACTTGTTCACATATTATGGCGCAGAGGATGCTGAAAACATCATCATCCTAATGGGTTCTGCCACAGAGGCAGCTCGCGAAGCTATTGACCATGCTAATGCTAATGGCAAGAAGTATGGTATGATTAGCGTACACCTGTATCGTCCTTTCTCAGTAAAGCACTTGCTTAAGGCTGTTCCTGCTAATTGCAAACGCATTGCCGTACTTGACCGCACAAAGGAACCTGGTAGCAATGGCGAACCCTTGTTGCTGGACGTTAAGGATGCTTTCTATGGCATTCAAAATGCTCCCCTCATCGTTGGTGGCCGCTATGGCTTGGGTAGCGCCGACGTTACTCCCACAATGATTTTGGGTGTATTTGAGAATTTGGAGTTGCCTCAACCTAAGGACCACTTCACTGTTGGTATCGTAGATGACCTAACCTTCACCTCACTTCCCAAGAAGGAGGAAATGGCTCTCGGTGGCAAGGGTATCTTCGAGGCTAAGTTCTTTGGTCTTGGTGCTGATGGTACAGTTGGTGCTAATAAGAATTCTGTTAAGATTATTGGCGACAACACCACCAAGTATTGTCAGGCATATTTCTCTTATGACTCTAAGAAGAGCGGTGGCTTCACATGTTCACATTTGCGCTTTGGCGACACACCAATTCGCAGCACATATCAGATTAAGACTCCCAACTTTGTTGCATGTCACGTCCAGGCATACCTGCGTATGTATGATGTAATCCGTGGTTTGCAACCTGGTGGTCAGTTCCTTTTGAATACTATCTTTGAAGGCGAGGAGTTAGTAAACTTCATCCCCAACAATCTCAAGAAGTATTTTGCAGAAAAGAATATCACCGTTTACTATATCAACGCAACCAAGATTGCTCAGGAAATTGGTTTGGGCAATCGTACCAACACCATCTTGCAGTCTGCATTCTTCCGTATCACAGAGGTTATCCCCGTGGAGTTGGCCGTAGAGCAGATGAAGAAGGCTATCGTCAAGTCTTATGGTAAGAAGGGTGAGGACGTTGTGAATATGAACTTTGCTGCCGTTGACCGTGGTGGCGAGTACAAGACATTGGCAGTTGACCCCGCATGGGCAAACCTTCCTGCCGACGAAGCTCCTCAGTACGACGAGCCCGAATTTATCACCAACCTAGTACGTCCCATCAATGCACAGAATGGTGACTTGTTGCCAGTTAGCGCATACAAGGGCATCGAGGATGGTGCATGGCAGCAGGGTACTTCTGCATTTGAGAAGCGTGGCGTAGCAGGTTTTGTTCCTACATGGAATAGCGAAAATTGTATCCAGTGTAACAAGTGTGCCTTTGTTTGCCCACATGCTGCTATCCGTCCTATTGTTATGACTGACGAGGAGTTGGCTGGTTATCAGGGTGAAAGCATAGAAATGAAGGCTCCTGCCACTATGAAGGGTATGCACTTCGTAATTGCCGTTGACGAAAAGGACTGCCTAGGTTGTGGCAACTGTGCCGATGTTTGTCCTGGCAATCCCAAGAAGGGCGTAGCATTGACTATGAAGGCTTATGATGATTCCTCTGATGAGGCTATCAAGAATGCTTCTGACTGGAAGTACTTCATGGAAAAGGTTACCAGCAAGCAGCACTTGGTAGATATCAAGCAGAGTCCAAAGAATAGCCAGTTTGCACAGCCTTTGTTTGAGTTCAGCGGTGCATGCTCTGGTTGTGGAGAAACTCCTTATGTTAAACTCATCAGCCAATTGTTTGGCGACCGTCAGATGGTAGCAAATGCTACTGGTTGTTCTTCTATCTACTCTGGTTCTATTCCATCTACTCCTTACACCAAGAATGCCGAGGGCAACGGTCCTGCATGGGCCAACTCTTTGTTTGAGGACTTCTGCGAATTTGGTTTGGGTATGGTACTAGCTACCAAGAAGATGAAGGCACGTATCAATGCACTCCTAACTGAGGCTATCGCATCCGACCAGACACCCGCCGAGTTTAAGGCTGCTGCAGAGAAGTGGATTGAGGTACAGAACGATGCAGAGGGTTCTAAGGCTGCTGCTGCCGAATTGAAGCCCATGATTGCTGCTGGTGCCGAGGCTGGTTGCTCATTGTGTCAGCAACTGAAGGAATTGGATCACTATCTTGTAAAACGCAGCCAGTGGATTATCGGTGGTGATGGTGCTTCTTACGATATCGGTTATGGTGGTCTTGACCATGTAATCGGTTCTGGCGAAGATGTAAACGTATTCGTACTTGACACTGAGGTTTACTCTAACACTGGCGGTCAGGCCTCTAAGGCTACACCTATCGGTGCTATTGCCCAGTTTGCTGCTAATGGTAAGCGCGTAGGCAAGAAGGACTTGGGCTTGATGCAGGCTACTTATGGCAATGTGTACGTAGCACAGGTAGCTATGGGTGCCGACCAGGCACAATGCTTGAAGGCATTGCGCGAGGCAGAAGCATGGAATGGTCCTTCATTGGTAATAGCATATGCTCCCTGTATCAACCATGGTTTGAAGGCAAAGGGTGGCATGGGCAAGAGCCAGGCAGAGGAAGCAAAGGCTGTTGAGTGCGGTTACTGGCACTTGTGGCGCTACAATCCCGCTTTGGGCGATGAGGGCAAGAACCCATTCCAGCTTGATAGCAAGGAACCCGATTGGGATAAGTTCCAGGACTTCCTCGAAGGCGAGGTTCGCTTCTTGTCATTGAAGAAGGCTGCTCCTCAGGAGGCACAAGAGTTGTACGATGCATGTAAGGAAGCTGCTCAGCGTCGCTACAAGTCTTACATCCGCAAGAGTCAGGAAGATTGGTCTTTGTAAGCTAAGCCTATATATTATAATAAAATATATGTATCTACACGAACACCTCTTCGCTCTCTAACGAAGGGGTGTTTGTGCATACCATACAATGTGATTTAGTATACGCAAAAATATGACAGAACTAAATAAAGCTGAATATATTCAAGAACTAATAACCAAGGGACTTAACTTTTGTGTTGAGTCTGGCAAGAGTATCATTATTGCCATCTTGATTTATATCGTAGGTAAAGCACTGATTATGCTAGCTAATCGTATGCTGCAAAAGATGCTTAACCGTAAACACATAGACCCTACCATACAAACCTTCCTCAAGAGTCTGGTCAACATCCTGCTTATGGTGTTGCTCATCATCAGTGTGGTAAGCGCATTGGGCATCAATACTACTAGCTTTGCTGCCCTGTTAGCCTCAGCTGGTGTAGCCGTGGGTATGGCATTATCTGGCAACCTTCAGAATCTGGCTGGCGGTATTGTAGTATTGCTGTTCCGTCCTTTCAAGGTTGGTGATTATATTGAGGCTCAGGGCGTTGGCGGTTCCGTACAGGAGATACAGATATTCCATACTATCCTCAATACACCCGACAACAAGAAAATATACCTCCCCAATGGTTCTTTGTCTAGCGGTAATATTGTCAATTACAGCAAGGAGCCTACTCGTCGTGTAGACTTTACTATATGCATCGATTATGGAGAGAGCATCGACAAGGTAAGAGCAGTCCTAAAGGAGATTATCACCAATGACCAGCGCGTCTTGACTACTCCCCAACCCGTTATCGCTCTCAATGCACTTGCTGATAGTAGTGTTAACATCGCATTACGTGTATGGGTGAAAAGTGAGGATTATTGGGCTGTATACTGGGAAACAAATGAAAAGATTTACAACGAGTTCAACCGCCGTGGTATCAACTTCCCTTTCCCACAACTTACTGTTCATAATGCTTAAGATATGAGTCTTCGATTCCGGGTACTCCCCGTTCGGCAGAGTACTCGGAATCTTTCAGCGACTTCTTACAAATAATCCTTTTCTTCTCCCCTTCCTTGAAACTCCTATACGTCATAGAACATATCTCCACTGCTGGTGGGCTTGAACGCATCCTCATAGACAAGATGAATGCGCTTGCCTGCGAGCAAGGGTATAATGTCCAACTGCTTACCGTTTGGCACGAAGACTCTCATCCTGCCTTTCCACTACACCAAAACATCAAGCACACATGCCTAGGCATCAAAACTCCGCGAGGGCACTGGCAAATGCTGTGCGCCATGCCTCGTGTGATACGCGCCTTCAATAGAACTGTGCGCCACATCGCACCAGACATCACCATCCACTTTCGTGCAATGGGAGCTATGCTCATTGCCTTTTCCTCATGGAAAGGCTATAGCATCTTTGAGGCACACTTGGCACGCTCTCATTCCAATCACCGTTGGCTATATCCCTTAATGGAGCGCAAGACTGACGCTATCGTCTGCCTCACACATGCCGATGCACAAAACTATCCTCATGCCAGACACATAGAGGTCATCCCCAATTTCACCACATTATCTGTTGCACACAAACCTGACTATTCCAGTCACACCTGTATATTCCTTGGACGCCTCTGTCCCGAGAAAAATCCGCTTAGACTACTTCGCCTTTGGTACAGAATACACCAACTGCATCCTGATTGGCAACTACACATCCATGGCACAGGACCTTTGGAGCACGAGGTCAAGAATGAAATCCTGCAACTGGGTCTTACCGAGAGT
Organism: Bacteroidaceae bacterium; assembly: GCA_017381015.1. GTDB lineage: Bacteria > Bacteroidota > Bacteroidia > Bacteroidales > Bacteroidaceae > Physcousia. Next base: position 1,936 of record JAFOCV010000161.1, on the reverse strand, counting down.
GTACACATGCTAGGACATACCTCTGATGTCCAACAAGCATACCTTTCAGGTAGCATTCTGCTCCTTACCTCAAATGCAGAAGGGCTTCCCATGGTGCTAATAGAGGCACAAGAGTCCGCACTACCCGTTGTTTCCATTGATTGTCCATATGGCCCTAGCGACATTATACAAAATGGCAAGAATGGTTATCTCATACCCTTCACGGACGATGAAGCCTTCATCTCAGCGGTAGACAATCTGATAAACTCTCCTGCACTAAGAGAGCAGATGGGACACAATGCCAAACTGCAATCCACAAAATACAATAAAGCTACCATCATACGTAGATGGAAAGATTTCTTCTCATCAAATGAAAATACTACTCGTAGGCGAATATAGTAATGTGCATTGGACACTAGCACAGGCCTTGCGCTCTCTGGGGCATAAGGTTACCGTGGTCAGTGGCGGCGACTGTTGGAAGAACTATCCACGTGACATCAACGTCAGCCATCGCCTTACTCCCCTGGGGCATATGGCATTCCTCATGCGTCTCATCAAAGCTCTGCCCTATATGCGCGGCTATGACATTGTGCAACTCATAAATCCTGTTTTCTTCGAGATGCGCCCTTGGCCTCATCGCTACATCTTCAACTATCTCCGTAGGCACAACGGCCACGTCATTCTTGGTGCCTTTGGCATGGACCATTATTGGGTACAGGTCAACAAAGACCTTCGCCCCATGCGATATAGCGATTTCAACATTGGTAATCAAGTGCGCACTGATGCCGTTGCACAAGCCGACATTGATATATGGATAGGTACAGATGCAGAACATCTTTGTCGATACGTGGCTCAGAACTCAGATGCCATAGTTGCAGGACTGTATGAATACTGGTTGACATATCAATTCGCAGAAGAAGGCTCTCTCAAACAGAAAACCCACTATATATCCTTCCCCATAGAGATGCCGTCACTGCAAGGAGTGCCATCACAGCACATCTCCACCAACGCCTCTCTCCTACCACTAAAGATATTCGTTGGCATTAGCAAAAATCGCTCTGCATACAAAGGCACTGACATCATGCTGCGTGCTGCTCAGCGTCTGAAAGAACAGTATCCACAACAGGTAGAACTCCTCGTTGCCGAAGGCGTACCCTTTGCTAAATACCAAGAGATGATGAATGGTAGCGACCTTATTCTCGACCAACTCTATAGCTACACACCTGCCATGAATGCACTCCTGGCCATGAGCAAGGGTATCATCTGCGTAGGTGGCGGCGAACCAGAGCATTACGACCTTCTTGGCGAGAATGAACTGCGTCCCATTATCAATGTCCTGCCCAATGAGCAAAGCGTATACGATGCACTCGAGAACCTTGTACTACACCCAGAACTAATCCCCAAACTGAAGGAGGAAAGCATTGCATACGTAGCTCGTCACCACAATCCCGTCAGCATAGCAAGGCAGTATGAAAAACTATACATCTCAATAATCAATAAGCACGACTAATAGCGATTAATACCATTAGAGATGCTTTGTATTTTAGTCTGAATTGCTACTTAGAGGGTGTGTCAAAATAGGTCCATCCTCTTTTATTTTCAGACCTCCCGCTGCAACCACTAATAATCTCTCACAGAAATACATGGACACAAAAAAGAGCACCAACACGTGATGCTCTTTCTAGTTTTATTTCATTCGCTAAACGCTCAAAAAGCTAAAGCAAGTCAGTTTTCTACGGAGTTTTCCGTTTACCCCTCTCCGTTTTCCGTTTTCCCATCTCCGTTTTCCGTTTTCCCCTCTCCGTTTTCCGTTTCCGGAGTAGGTTCCTCCTCCTTACCACCCTTGCCTACGGAGGCTGCAGAGCGTTTGGTCAGAGTGATGAGGGCATTCATCTGAGCGATGAAGCCGTTGATTTCGTCAGTGGGCTGCACGATGGCATAGGCATTGACCGTCTGC
>JAFOCV010000160.1 GCA_017381015.1 Bacteroidaceae bacterium | reverse complement strand
GACGCAGAAAAACGTTGAAGGTCGAATATTCCTTGCTGTTGACGCTGGCGCTGGAGGGGTCGCAGTTGCACGCGACGAAGGGCGCAGAGGTGGATGAACGGAAAGCGTTTAAGGTTTAACGAATTATATACAACAATGGGGCGAAACAGAAGTTCCGTCCACACAATTTGTTGCTAATAAGCTAAAGATGGATTTATCCTATTTTGATTGTGACAAGCATTCTTTGATATAACATTCTATATCTTCTGTCGTCTGCTGATAAATAGGTGACAATTGGTTGAAACGCTCATCACGTTTGAAGCGTGCTCCATTAGTAAGTATTGCCAATATGTTCTTGGTCTTTAAGCGATGGCCAGAATTATCCTGTGCGATAGCTATCATCTCCCAAATGGGAATTCCTGTCTTCAGAATAGAATATATGTCGTAATAATCGCGGAAGTTGCTACGGCGCATCATCACCTCCATTTTCATGGCACCTATAGATCTAATGTCGGCAATTCTTAGATTGTGCAAACAGGGAATAGGTTCTTTTACTGGTGAATATTTTGGTGAGGAATAGAAGGATAGCTTTACCCCTTCAAGCACGAACTCAACATGATCTATGTCCAACAGATTTCGGGATTGTATCTCTCCAATAGTACCCAACTCTTTTTCTATATGGAACCAATCTACCTCAGGGTTTTCATCTTTCGTGGTACGCCATTTCATGAAGTCCAAATCTTCGCTTTGGCGTGTACAAATCTGTATGGACAACGCTGTGCCACCAACCAAAATGTATGGTTTAATACATTCTAATGTAGCAACAGATTCAAATATGCGCTGAGTATGTGGAGCCAGACCTTTCACGAAGGAATACGATTATAGTAACGAGTTGTCATGGATTTGATATATCTATCTGGATACTTTATCTTAAAGTAATACCATGCAAAGAAACGGTTGAGTGTATATAGATACTCTTCTTGGGGTATAAGATGGTCCAGCCATACTCTTTTTATCTTACGAAGCGAGTAAATCTTAAACAACTGGTCTATATCTTCCAAATCAAGGTGCAACATAGTCTTTTCTATCAGTATATCGTCTGGGATATTACTGATATTCTCCACAGCATATGACCAGAAGCAATGCTCTTGCTTTAATTTAGCCAATAATTGTTTTTTTATGGGACTTTGTAACATAACTGTGTTCCTTGTTTCTGCACAAAGTTACAAATTATTTGCTGAAATACAAAGTATTTATTGATATATCAGCGATGATAGCACAAATTGTTGAAGGTTTAACGATTAACGTTTCAAGTTTTAAGTTTCAAGTTGAAGGTTGAAAGGTTGAACGTTTAACGTTGAAAGTTATATCTCACGCAAAGAGCGCAGAGGGCGCAGAAAAACGTTGAAGGTTGAATATTCCTTACTGTTGACGCTGGCTCTGGAGGGGTCGCAGTTACACGCGACGGAGGGCGCAGAGGTGACGAACGGAAAGGTAAAAACGGAAAACGTTGAAAGTTTAACGTTTAATGTTGACTGCTTTAGCTTGATGAGCGTAGGCGAGTAAAGTTGAAGGTTTAAAGTTTTGTATTATGATTTCCCATAAGATGTAGCTGGGTCATTTAATATAGATGGTTCATCACTTTCATTAGTAAAGAATGTCTCCGACTTTAATAAGTCAACAAATATATCAATACCAATGACATCTACTTTGGGAAAAGAACATTTTTTTAAAACATCGAAATGTCTATCTTCCGTTACGATATATTGTGCATTAGCAGAAATAGCGCAATCAACAAATTTATTATCATCAAGATCATTTTCAATCAATCTAAAACGATAATATGGAGTAAGTTTCCTTACATTCTTGCGCATCAGTATGGTGTATATAATTGACTCTGCAACCCATTGATTGATGTTTCGGGATATAACTTCCAAATACTCCTCAATTATTTCATTGGATACACAAAGTACATAATCGCCACGCAGGAATGATTGCCATATCAAATGGTATTCATTCCTTGCAGAAATTGCCATAATTAGGTAATTAGTGTCAAGTACGATGTGGTTCTTGTCCTTCATCGGTTATAAGGTGTACGCTCATGAAGATTGCGAAATCCTTCAATGGTGCTTTCGTTTAATACTCCTGAATCCCACAAACGTTCTATCTCGTTCTGGGCTTGTGTTGCAAAATAATCGGAGATTGCTTGCTTCAAGCCTTCCAATGCCTTTTCACTATTTACAAAAGACATCATCTCCAATAATTGCATTTGTGCAGGATTAAAAACAGTACCTTTCATAACCAACAGAATATTATTTGAATGCAGAAAACTACCAGCGAATATAATGATGAGTGGTTGTTATTTTGCACAAAGTTACAAATTATTTGCTGAAATACAAAGTATTTATTGATATATCAGCGATGATAGCACAATTTGTTGAAGGTTTAACGTTTAACGTTTCAAGTTTTAAGTTTCAAGTTTCAGGCTATATCTCACGCAAAGGGCGCAGAGAGCGCAGAAAAACGTTGAAGGTTGAATATTCCTTGCTGTTAACGCTGGCGCTGGAGGGGTCGCAGTTACACGCGACGGAGGGCGCAGAGGTGGATGAACGGAAAACGGAAAGGTATAAGAGATTAACGTTTAACTTTATTCCTCCACCACCCAGCGTTCAATGTTTCGTGTAGCACTGGTAATGTTGGCACCTATCTTTATTACCTTGCGGCCATCTGCAGTAAACGGAAGTGCATAATCCTTTTCGTTTATCTGTGCCAGGGCCTCCTCTGCACTGCCATCAAGCTTTAGCTCTATCACATAGACGTACTTGTCTGTTGCTATCAGCAAATCTATGCGGCCACAAGACGTGTGGTATTCTGCTTGAGTGTAAAAGCCCATAAGTCTAGTGAAGATATACATTACATTTTGGTAATGGTTCTCCAAGTCCCTTATAATTTCATAAGGTGTATCTGCCATAAGGGCTTTGAGGCGCTTCATGAAATCGTCAACCTTGCATGCACGCACTTCCCTAACGAACTTTCCAACGAAAGATGGCGAGTCTAATTCAGATATGGCAGTGTACATGGGCATCAGGAAACGTATGAAACCTTCCTCTACCTCCTTGTTGGGAAAATCCAAGGAATAAAGCTGCAATTCCTTGTCATACCCCTTTATGGTCAGGTAACCACTTTGATAGAGCACTGCTATGGGATTGTCAACACTGATCTGTATGCTGTCCAGTTCGCTGGCACTGGCCTCGTAGCCAGACAAGGCAGAGGGATTCAGGTCAGCCTCCTTCATCAGTTGCACCAGGTAGGTTGGTGTGCCTGTGCTGAACCAGAAACTGCCGTATTCTCTCTTTTGCAATGCCAGAAGCACACTGAACGGATTGTACATACCCGAAGCATTGGGGCAGAAGTGGTAGCCATCATAACGCTGGCGCAATGTCTCGTAAGCCTCCTCCTTGCTTTGCTCATTGGCAACAGCCAGTTTGCCAATCTCTTCGTCAAAGACATCATGCAGTTCCTGTTGGGATATACCGCAAATTTCATTGTAGCGGTCATCCATGGAAATATCGTTCAGATTGTTCAGGTCGCTGAACACACTCACCTTGCTGAACTTGGTCACACCCGTCAGCATGGCAAAGCGCAAATCACCGTCGGCACTCTTCAGTACTCCATAAAATGCCTTCAGAGCATTGCGGAACTCCGTCTGCAGCTCCTCATTGCCTATGGCCTGAAGCATGGGTTTGTCGTATTCGTCAACAAGGACTACTACATTCCTGCCTGTCTTCTGCTTGGCAGCACGAATCAGTTGGCGCAAACGACCCTCAGGACTTTTGTCCACAGCCACGCTGTCATACATCTTTTCGTATATGGTCAGCTGGT
>JAFOCV010000159.1 GCA_017381015.1 Bacteroidaceae bacterium | reverse complement strand
GTGGAACAACTCACCCGAGAATAACCGACATAGCCACCACAATTATTTTTTGATTTGTGGCGGTGCAAGAAACTCGTCAAGTTCTGGCTTACTTATTTTTGTGTATTTGCCAACCTTGATGCGAGTGATGTTGTGATACTTCACATAGTGATATAGCTGGTCTCGCGTAAGGTTGAATTTCTCCATAGCTTCGGGTATGGTGTAGTATTGTGGTTTCTCAGGCTCGGCAACTCCTTTAGCTATATCAAAATGTTTCTTTGAATAGCACACAGTAATGCCCTCTTTTTTCTTTGGAATCACATTCTTGGAAACAAAACTATAGATGGCACTAAGTGTCATTCCAAATTTCTCTTGGATCTCGGGTACACTATACCATTCGGTGATGCTTGCATCTGGGGTTTTCTTTGCAAAGTAGGCATCAATGTGCTTTTTACTCCAATAGGTCTTTCCTCTACTGAATGTTTTGGGAATATTATTCTCTTTCGCAACCTTGAATATCCACGATTCCTTTACACCGTACTTCTCTTTAATCTCAGCGGTGGTGTAGAACTCGGTGATAGGAGACTTATCTTTGGGCTTATTGTTTTCGCATACAGTAATGTAGTCGAACATTTTATCTATGTCTGAACGCCTGATTAGTGTCTTACCTTCGAATCTTAGAGCCTTGATTTTTCCATTCCTAATGTACCGATAAATAGATGTCCGACCTACACCCAAGAATGATGATACCTCAGTAGGTGTTAGAAACTCTTTTTCAGAATGAGGTTTTGCCTCTTCATCAAATTTTAATTGAAACTCCTGTACTCTCTTTTTCCTAACCCTCTCTTTGTATGCAAGATTTGCACACCTATGAGAGCAGTACGCAGTAGAGGTCTTGTGTGCGGTAAAAATTACACCACACCACTCGCATTTCTTTTGAATGTCGATGTTACTAGCCATTTTCTTCTCTTTTTAGTTCGCCAAATATGTGTCATCGCGTACCACAGCGTACCACGACGTACCACCTAATCCACTACCTTTCTAACGTGATTACTCACTGAAAATCATCGCGGTACAAATGAGGTACAAAAATGAGCTGAAAAACGACTATATTAGACCTATATTAGTCATATAGCAAAAAGAAAAGGCGTTGATAATCAACGCCTTTATAATCAATAGTGATGTTTTGTAATTGTTGCTAATCGTGGGTTACTTTCCGATGCAGAAGTTTTTGAAGATGTTTCCGAGGACTTCGTCGGATGTGATTTCTCCTCCGGTGATTTCTGCTAGGTGATGGAGGCATTGACGGAGGTCTTCTGCAATGAGGTCGCCAGGGAGGCCATCGGAGAGGGCTTGTTGTACTCGGGTGATAGCTTCAAGCGCATGATGTAGGGCTTCGTAATGACGTATGTTTGTGACTATGGTGTTGTCGTTTCCGTCAATGTGGGATAGTATTTGATGTGCCGCTGATACAAGAGCTTTTTCCAATAGAGGTAGGCCTGCACCTGTTCTGGAACTTATATGTAGGTCTTGGTTTGTGTTTTTGCGATGATAAAGGTATGAAGAATCTGGTATGACAAGGTCGCTTTTGTTGATGACACGCAAAATTATAGGTAACCCTTCTTGTTGTTCTGAAACAGATGGTATTGCTATGTCGGGGAAATTCTTGTTGGGTTCTGTAAGTAGGATAATAATGTCGGCTTGTTTTGCTGCTTTAAGCGAACGCTCAATGCCCATTTGTTCAATGCGGTCGGAGGTTTTTCTAATGCCAGCAGTGTCTATAAATCTGAATGTGATGCCTTGTATTTGTATGATGTCTTCAATAAGGTCTCGTGTGGTGCCTTGGATATCAGAAACAATTGCTCTTTCTTCATGTACAAGTGCGTTCATGAGGGTACTTTTTCCTACGTTTGGTGCACCAATTATGGCTACGGGTACGCCAGCTTTGAGAGCATTGCCCGTACGGAAGGATTCCGTAAGACGTTTTATGTGTAGGAAGAGTGTTTCAGAGAGTGTGTTAAGTTGGTGTCTGTCTGCGAACTCTACATCTTCATGGTCTGAGAAATCCAGTTCGAGTTCCAATAATGAAGTCAGTTGAAGAAGTTGGTCTCTCAATTCGCTCAATTCTTTTGAGAAGCCTCCACGCATCTGTGATAATGCCATACGATGAGTAGCTTCGTTGCTAGAAGCAATAAGATCGGCAACGGCTTCTGCCTGCGAGAGGTCCATTTTGCCAGCTATGAATGCACGCTTGGTAAATTCTCCAGGTGTTGCTAATCTCGCACCAGAGAATATCAGAGCCTCAAGTATTTTTTGTACAATAAATCTACTTCCATGACAAGATATTTCGGTGGAATCCTCTCCTGTATATGAATGTGGGGAACGGAATACAGAAACTAGAACATCGTCAATGATATTTGCGCCCTCTTGCTGAGGGTCTGTAATATGTCCATAGTGCAGAGTATAACCTTTGGCTTTTGTAATATCTTTTGAAAATATACGAGAAGTTATCTCAATGGCATTTTGTCCAGAAACTCTTATAACGGAGATTGCTCCACCTTGTGCCGTGGCTTGTGCGCAAATAGTATCTGATGTAATCATGAATGTGTACTTATTGTAGAGTGATTGTTTTGATAATTTCCTGACATAATATCTCGAGATATTCTTTGTCTATGTTATCAAAAGTATTTAGGTGTTCGCTATCTATGTCTAGAACAGCAATGACTTTGCCTTGCTGTATCAATGGCACTACAATTTCGGATTTTGAAAGCGAACTGCATGCAATGTGCCCAGGAAACTCTTCTACGTTGGGAACAACCTGCGTTTCAGCCTTTGCCCATGCGGTACCACAAACACCTTTACCTTTGCGGATATGCATGCAAGCCACACTACCTTGGAAGGGACCCAGGATGAGTTCTTCGTTGTGCACAATATAAAAGCCCACCCAAAAGAATCCGAAAGCCTCTTTCAGTGCTGCAGATGTGTTGGCATAAACGCAAATGTCATTTGTTTCTCCTTCTATGAAGGTTCGCCATGCATCAAGAAATTCTTCGTAGGCTTTGGATTTGTTAGTGGTTTGTGATAATTTGAATGTAGGCTCCATTAAATTCTGTCTAATACCAATTTTATTAAATCTTCAATCTGGTTTTTATAGTTGGCATTTGCTTCTTTTGCTTTTCTGTTGGCAACAACCATGCAAACGGTAAGTGCTTTGTGACCAAGAAGTTTGGATAATCCTGCTATAGCTGAACTTTCCATTTCGAAGTTGTTGATTCTGGCTCCATTGTATTCGAATGCTTCTATCTTCTGATTCTGAAGAGGGTCTGCTAAAGGTATGCGCAATCTTCTTCCCTGAGGACCATAAAAACCACCGCATGCGATAGTAATACCTTTCACCATACCTTTGTCTGGTTGGTAGATTCTTTTCAGTAGCTCAGCGTCGTTAGGAATGCAATATGGATCCCCCAATCGTGCGTGCCAATTCATATGACGTTTGAAGGCATCTTCCATCTCCAGGTTGCACACATTGTCTCTTCCTTCATAGTAGTTGAGCAAGCCATCAAAGCCAATAGATGTTTCGGAGCAAATGAATGTGCCTATAGGAGTGTTTGGTTGCAAACCTCCGCAAGTACCAATTCTGACTATCTCAAGTGAAGACATTTGGTCCTTGTTTTCTCTCGTGCAGAAATCGATGTTTTTCAAAGCGTCCAATTCGTTGATGACAATATCGCAATTGTCGCAACCGATACCTGTGGAGATAACACTGATGCGTTTACCCTGATAAGTGCCAGTGATGGTATGGAATTCTCTTGACTGTACGTCGCATTCTCGAGAATCAAAGTAAGATGCCACGGTTTCCACTCTTCCCGGGTCGCCCACAAGGATTACTTTGTTGGCAAGATTTTCGGGTTTGAGATGTAGGTGGAATATACTTCCGTCAGTATTTATGATTAGTTCTGAGGGAGGATAAGTCATAGTATCAGGCGTTTAGGTATTGTTGTGGATATAAATACGAATGTCTATCTTTGTTCGTAAGTTCGTATGTCTTTTTCCAGTTGGTGTTTTTCGGCTAAAGCTTGTTCGTATTTTTTCTCCAATTGTAAGATTCTGTTGCCAAGTTGGGACTTCTCGTTACTTTTTGCCAATCTGTATTGGAGTCGTAGAGAATCAAGTTCGTTGTACATCTTTTCTATCTCTCCAATGATTGCCAACCATTTCTTGGCCAAGGGTTGTGATTGTGTGTGTCTAAACTGGTTGAGCTTAGTGTATCTGATATTATCATTTACAACAAAGACAAAATCAATTGTATTATTTTTCTTGTTGTTTTGGTTTATGTTTTCCAATCTCTTCAGAGCCTTTGTTACAGCCTCCTTGTTTGTCCATGTATCACGAATACTATTGATATTGGCAAGAGCCACCAAGGTGTCGCGACCGTAGGCCATGGAGTCGTATATCTTTCTGGAGTCGTTGGGGATGAAAGTGTATATGCATACGGTGTCGCCTTTATGTCCGCGGTCGGTAACAAACCATCCCAATTCGTTAAATTCGTCAATAAGATATAGGTAATCGTTTGCCTCTGAGTTGAATGGCATACCAATGTTTTCCGGTTTCAGAAATCTTTGCTCATCTATATCCCACCTTGTCTTGTAAATGTCATAACCGCCAAGACCGTCTTTGTCTTGAGCAGCATAATACATGGTCATGCCATCGGAGAGCATATATGGATAGTTCTTTGAGATTGTATCCTGCAATCCTGTAAGCAATTGATGTTGCGACCATTTTGTACCCAGCTTTTCGCTAGCATACAACTGTAGAATGTTGTTTGCATCCATTTGGGAGAAAATAATCTTGTCTCCCAACTGAGAGCGAAATAGAGTGAGGTTGAGCGAGTCAACCTTCACGTCTTTGAAATATTCAGAATATGAATGCACACTACCATTCTCATTACCCAGGGATAGAACGTCAATAACTTCGCTTTTCTTCACCAACACAGAGTCGATGAAGGTTACTCGCTCCACGGCTTGCAACTTTCTATCGTATCTTTCCTGTCTGGCCAGTTCTGCCAGTTCTTCCGGAGTTGGGGGTGGGGGAGTCTTCGCACGCCTGCTTCGCTGAGCACTTATGCCCAACGAAACAAGTATGAGAAGAGTGAATATGAGTGTTTTCTTCATATTGTAGTTTTAGTTCAGTTTACTTAGAAAGATACTCATGCATAGATTGAGCAGCACGACGTCCGTCACCCATAGCAAGGATAACAGTTGCACCACCGCGAACGATATCACCACCAGCAAAGATAGTGGGGATATTTGTCTGCATGTTATCAGCCACCACGATGGTGTTCTTTCTGCCAAGTTCAAGACCTTCGATTGAGGTAGGAACGATGGGGTTGGGAGATACACCAACGGCCACGATAGCCTGGTCGATGTCCAGAGTTACAGTAGCACCTGGGATTGGCTGAGGAGAGCGACGGCCAGAGGCATCGGGCTCGCCCAATTCCATCTTCTGAAGCACTACGGCACGTACGGCACCAGTTTCGTCGGCAAGGTACTCCAAGGGGTTGTGCAAGGTCAAGAATTCGATACCCTCTTCCTTGGCATGCTTTACCTCTTCAAGACGTGCAGGCATTTCAGCCTCAGAACGACGATAAACGATGTATACCTTTTCTGCACCCAAGCGCTTAGCAGTACGGCAAGAGTCCATAGCGGTATTACCACCACCCACTACCATTACGCTCTTGGCAGGGTTGATGGGAGTATCGGTGTCGGGGTTAGAAGCGTCCATCAAGTTGACACGAGTGAGGTACTCGTTTGACGACATGATATTGATGAAGTTCTCGCCAGGAATATTCATAAAGTTGGGCAAACCAGCACCAGAGCCAACGAAGATACCCTCGAAGCCCTCAGCCTCCAATTCCTTCACAGAGATAGTCTTACCAACGATGCAATCCTTGATGAACTTAACACCAATCTGACGAAGGTTGTCAATCTCTACGTCCACAATCTTGTTGGGCAAACGGAATTCGGGAATACCATATTTCAATACACCACCAATTTCGTGCAAAGCCTCGAATACGGTTACATCATAACCCAACTTGGCCATATCACCAGCAAAGCTCAAACCAGCAGGACCTGAGCCGATTACAGCAATCTTCTTGCCGTTCTTTTCTGCTACTTCGGGCAATGAGATGTGTCCGCTCTCGCGCTCAAAGTCGGCACTGAAGCGCTCCAAATAACCGATGGCTACTGGCTGATGACCCATCTTGACGTGCATACACTGGCTCTCGCACTGCTTCTCCTGAGGACATACGCGACCACATACGGCGGGTAGGGCAGAGGTGCTCTTAAGCACACGAGCAGCATTGAGGAATTCGCCACGTTCAATGTTCTTGATGAACGAAGGTATGTTGATGCTCACTGGGCAGCCCTGCATACAAGTAGGATTAGCACAATCCAGGCAACGCTTAGCCTCGGTGATAGCTTGTTCGCGAGTAAGACCGATGTTCACCTCTTCTGTACGTGTAGTGGCACGATAAACAGGGTCAAGTTCGGGCATTACCACTCTCTCAATCATGGTGCGCTCCTTGGCCTTCATGCTCTTGCGCAACTCTTCGCGCCATTCAGCCTTGCGGTCGGTGAGCACCTCCAAAGGAGTGGTCATATCCATATCCTTTGCCTCGCGTGAAAGCAATTCGTCAGCCACGATGGCATTGTCTGTCTTGCACTTGATGGGAGCGTCCAAGTGGCTCATCTCTTCCTGTTCTACACGACGGAAAGAACCAGCACGCTTCAGCATCTCGTCAAAGTCTACCTGATGACCATCAAACTCAGGACCGTCCACGCAAACAAAGCGTGTCTTGCCACCCACGGTGATACGGCATGCACCACACATACCAGTACCGTCCACCATGATGGTGTTGAGAGATACATCGGTGGGAATCTCATACTTCTTAGTCAACAAACAGCAGAACTTCATCATAATGGCGGGACCGATGGCGAAGCACTTGTCCACCTTCTCACGCTGGATAACTTCCTCCATACCAACGGTTACCACGCCCTGCTTGCCATAAGAACCATCGTCTGTCATGATGATTACTTCGTCAGAAGATGCACGTACCTCGTCTTCCAGGATAATCAAGTCTTTGCTACGACCAGCAATCACGCTAATCACGCGGTTGCCAGCTGCCTTCAACGCCTGTATGATGGGTAGCATGGGAGCAGTACCTACACCACCACCGGCACACAATACAGTACCATAGTTTTCGATGTGTGTAGCCTTACCTAGAGGACCCACGATGTCGGTTACCTCATCTCCTACGTTCAGGTCGCACAAACGTGTAGAAGAAAGTCCTACCTTCTGCACCACCAATGTGATGGTGCCTTTCTCTGTGTCTGCACCAGCGATGGTGAGGGGCATACGTTCGCCCATTTCACCAACGCGAACGATTACGAAGTGACCTGCCTTGCGAGCCTTGGCAATCAATGGTGCCTCAATTTCCAAACGGAAAACTTTCTCGCTATATTGTACTTTGTTAACTATCTTGTTCATAAGAATCTGTCACTAAAAACCTATTTTTTAAACTTGTTTTCTTAATTTCTTTGCTTAGAATAGCATTCCCGAATCTTCTTTTATCAATTTCATGACTCAGAAAAGGATTTTTGAACCCTTGTTTCTCTGTTTTTTAACCAGGAAAGGCATTTCTGGAGCTTCTTTTCTGAAATACCGACTCGGGAGAGTGCTTTCTTAGTCAATCATGTCGCATCCCATGTAGGGAACCAATGCGGCAGGGATTCGGATACCATTCTCTGTTTGGTTGTTCTCCAACAGAGCAGCCACGATTCTTGGCAATGCCAATGCCGAACCATTCAGTGTGTGAGCTATCTCTGTCTTCTTGTCGGCCGCACGGCGCACACGACACTTTAGGCGGTTTGCCTGATAGGTGTCAAAGTTGCTTACAGAGCTAACTTCCAACCAGCGCTCCTGTGCCTCGCTATACACTTCAAAGTCATAGCATACGGCGCTGGTGAACGACTGGTCGCCACCACATAGACGTAGGATACGATAGGGGAGCTCCAGCTTCTTGAGCAAACCCTCCACGTGGTCAATCATTTCCTGATGGCTCTCGGCAGAGTGCTCGGGGGTGTCTATGCGAACTATCTCCACCTTAGAGAACTCGTGCAAGCGGTTCAAACCACGCACATCCTTGCCATACGAACCAGCCTCTCTGCGGAAACACTGGGTGTAAGCACAATTCTTGATGGGGAGGTCCTTCTCGTCAACGATTACATCGCGATAGATGTTGGTCACTGGCACCTCGGCGGTGGGGATAAGGTATAGGTCGTCCAAACCGCAATGGTACATCTGACCTTCCTTGTCGGGCAACTGACCTGTGCCATAACCGCTAGCTGCGTTTACCACCGTGGGAGGCATGATTTCTTCATAACCATTGCTGCGAGCTTCGTCCAGGAAGAAGTTGATAAGTGCACGCTGCAACTGAGCACCCTTGCCACGATACACGGGGAAACCGGCACCTGTAATCTTCACACCAAGGTCGAAGTCAATCAAATTGTACTTCTTGCACAATTCCCAATGGGGCAGGCGAGCAGATTCCACCACGGGGTTGGCATCCCAATTGCCCACGGTGTCCACACCCACTACGCATTCCTTCAGGTTGGACTTTACCACCCAGTTGTCCTCGGCACTAACGCCCTCGGGCACCTCATCGTATGGTATATTGGGTATCTGGCATAGCTTGGTGGTCAATTCGTTTTCAGCCTTTTCCATCTCGGCCTTCAAGGTTTCGTTCAAGGCCTTCATTTCAGCCACCTTAGCCTTCACACCTTCTGCTTCGTCCTTCTTGCCTTGCTTCATCAGCGCACCAATCTCTGCGGCCAACTTCTTGGCGTCAGACAGGTTCTTGTCCAATTGTGTCTGTGCAGCACGGCGTTGCTTGTCAATCTCTATTACCTCTGCAATGGCTTCGCGTGCACCGCGGAAGCACTTCTTCTCAAGACCGGCAATTACGCGCTCGGTCTGTTCTGTAATCAATTTTAGTGTTAACATCTTATATATTATAATTTATTTTCGCCCCAAAGTTACGAAAATTTACCATAATATTGTGCAAAAAGTTAAAATACCAGTCGAATATTAGCAAAATTTGTTATTTTTTTTGCCATTTCCTTGCAAATCGTCACAAAAGTACAGATGCTTGCCTACGTTTTATCTTGCAATAGCTATCATTTAGTCAAAATCATACTCCTTGTACTTCTTTTCCCATTCCAATAGGCCTTCAAATGTATTTGTGAAGTATATTTTGTTGTCTGATGCTTGTCTGATTTTATCCATAGAGATGGATATATTGCGTGGTTGTTGTGCAAATCGTTCCTTGTCGGCCTTTACCACCTTTTCTGCGACTTCTTCGCCGTGACGTATTTTTACAAAACTATAGGCGGTGTCAAATGTGTTGAGATGGTTTTCTGCACCATAATTGTATACACCTCCAGGCAGGTCAAAGGTGAGTGGCAATAATTCTATTACTTCCCTGGCGTTAGTGATGCCACGATGCTCGTAAATGGCATATTGGAGAGGTCTTTCTTCCTCAATGGCATTGCTCAGAGTGGTGTAGAAGTTGGGATGTGCTGGCATGTCTTCACGGGGTATATCATACATCCATGTTGCTCTCAGTGCAACTGCATCAGGAGCTATCTCCAGCACCCTGTTTTCGGCTTCCAATTTGTGCCTGCCATAGTGATTCACGGGGGCAATGTCAATGTCTTCGCTCAAGAGTCCCTCTTCCTTGTTGCCATTGTAAATCTGGTCGCTGGAGAAGAATACAAATTTTGCTCCAATCGCTTTGGCAGCCTCTGCCAGGTACGTGGTGGCCAGTGTATTTACCAGGTAACTTTCCTCAGGGTGCTCTTCGCAATATCCGGTGTTTGAAATAGCTGCCGTGTGCAGTATTACATCTGCTCCATTCTTCTTCACATATTGCACCACGGCATCTTTGTTTGTGATGTCCAATTCTTGGTGAGTAGGCGAAAGTATGTCAAAACTTTTCTGCCATCTTCTGATGAATCTACTACCAATGAAACCGCTACCTCCCGTAATGATGACTTTTTTCATATTCTTACTTCTAGTATATTCTTTGTCGTGCTATATATAATAATGTGGTATTGAACAGGCTTTTCGTCCATGTGTCTTATCGCATTTGCAAATATATACTTTTTTCTCATTGATTGCAACCTTTCTTCAAATTTCATTTTCTTAGTCTTGCATGTTTGCTTACTTATAGCTAAATTTGTACTCAGAAAAACATTATGCTATGACTAAAATACTCACCTTCTTCTCTTTTATATTCCTTTGTGCCCAGTTGCTTTTTGCTGGGGATTTGGTTCTCTATAATGGTAACATAATAGATGTTCGTACCGGCAATATTGCGTATAATCAGACGATACATATCGTGGATGGTAGGATAAAGAAGATTTCTCCTTCCTCTGGTAAACTTCGCCAAGGACAGATAGATGCTACGGGCAAGTACATAGTGCCAGGTTTGATAGATTCGCATACACATTATAGCAACTTTTGTATAGACTCTATTGGAGCGGATACGATGTCACAACTATATTTTAGGAATGGTGTGACCACTGTTCGTGATGTTGGAGGTAATCACTTATATATCAAGGAGTACAATCGTCTACGTGCCGATGGTGCTTTCTCGGGACCTGATATTTTCTATTCTTCTATATGGGCAACGGGCGATTTTCGTATGCCAGAATACCATAGCGCAGGCTCCTTGCAAAAAGATACACCATGGAGCAGAATCTTCTCTGTTAAAGATTCCACGGATGCGGCCATTGAGAAGGCTGTTCTTGAAGCTAAAGAGATAGGTGCTAGTGGTTTCAAATTGTACATACATTATAGCAAGGAAGAGCTGGATAGGCTAGTGCCCATCATCCGTAAGCATGGCCTTCGTGTATGGGCACATTCTGCTCAGGTAACAGGTGCAGATGCCTTGCAAACGGCTAAATCTGGTGTGCAGGTTATGTCGCATGCATATATGATACCCAAAAACTATTACCCTCGTAAAGCCTTGGCTGATGCTGAATACGCATACCTCACTGATGTTCTTGAAGCTATGAAGTCTCATGGCGTGTATCTTGATGCCACTTTGGCTTTGAGCCATCAATCGGGCACGCTCTTTGCCTCAGACGTGATAAAGGAGGCTTATCGTATCGGAGTAAAGCTTCTTGTAGGTACAGATTTGCCTGATTGTCAGATTCATAAGGAAATATCTTTTCTCTCTTCCGAATGTGGTATCTCCAATCTGGATTTACTTCGTTCGGCCACTCTGTATGGCGCCGAAGTTCTTGGCCTTCAATCCTCTTTAGGATGTATCACCAAGGGAGCCGAGGCGGATATCCTTGTTCTCAACTCCAATCCTCTTGATGATATTACCGCCCTCCAGGATATCTGTTGCACCATCGCCAATGGTGAGATGGTTTATGTAAATAATTTTGCACAATAGTTTCTTGCTATGATAATAGATATCAGAAAAGTACGTACCTTGATGCAGGAGCCCAAGGACTTCTTGGTATATCTGAATGGTTTGACCAATTCTCAATTTAGAAAGTTAAGTCAGCAATTATCAGACAGACTATTGCCAGAGGTGACCATGAATGAGTTTTGGTCCCTGTTTTCGGAACTTTTCTTCAGTGATAGAAAAGCATATCTAGGCACCCTTCTCAAGGCCCTATGTCTAAGGTTGGAGAAGAGTGGGGTAGTAGGAGACTCTTCTTCAGCTTTTGAAAAGGAAGGCGTTTGGCAACCACCCTTTGTGCTTGTATGTCAAAATCTTACAGAGACCGACCGCAAGAAGGTACTCCTCTCTCTGCTTCCCTTGATAGATAATCCGGCAGACGTAGAAAGACTGCTACTCCAATGCCAATTCTCAGAAGCAGCAACATGGATACCATACCTATTGCAGTCTCCCACCGCCCCCTCATATTTCCTTCTCCTCAGAGCTTTGAGGTATGTCGAGCACGACCGAGCCCTTCTCATCCGCACATGCCACTATCTCATGAAGCGAGGTGATGAGCAAAGTTTTAATATGGCCAGCATTCTACGCCTCTCCTTCGCCCTTGAAGAAGTCCATGGCACCTTCTCCCTCCAGCTAGAGCCATACCATCTCTCCCGTATCGAGCAAAACTACGAAGCCTTCCTCCAACACATCCATTTCTAGGCATCCTCACAATACCTTACCACCTTAATGTCTTAATGAGATTCGAGAGCTCGTAAAATACAACAATCCAAACGGATATTACCAATTCGCTAATCTCTAAACGCTCGTCGCTCGTCGAAAATAGCGTAAGCTAAAAACAGTGTTCATCCGTCGGCCATCGTGCGAAGCTGCGAGTGGCCATCTAGTGATAGGGTAGAGCTGAAAGTTGGTAAATCGTGTTTCATCTTGTGCCATCTGTTGTTAATGAAATAATCAATAGAATGTAGATACGTTATTTCTAATTTCGGATTTTGATAACGCTACAATAGTAGCATAGACAAAGTCTATTGTTATTGATAGATGAACATTACCAAGCTTGTTTGAGTGATTTCAGGTATTAGGGGCAATGAGTTATCAAATCTCCTTCGCGTCCTTTGCGTCTTTGCGTGAGGAAAGAAACCGTGTTCATCCGTCGGCCATCGTGCGTAGCTGCGATTGGCCATCGAGTGAAGATTATGCAATAGCTTTAAAAAAGACAGTGAAATCATGTTTCATCTCGTTGATAATTAAAAGATTTGATATCGCTACGCTAGTAGCTAAGATGTAGTCAATAGGTATTAATAGATGAACATCACCAAGCTTGTTTGAGTGATTTCAGGTATTAGAGCAATGAGTTATCTAATCTCCTTCGCGTCC
>JAFOCV010000158.1 GCA_017381015.1 Bacteroidaceae bacterium | reverse complement strand
GCATACAAATCAAATTCTGTCCTTTCAGGAAATGGTGGAAAAATACATGGAAGCATATCTGCCTGAATCTGTGTTGCTATACTAAGCTCTGCTCCAATTCTTTCTTTTTCAGCAGTAACTTTTTCCGCCTTAACTCATTTTCACGCAATCACCGCAACGAACTGAAAACCTCGCGCAAAATATATTTCTGGGATTTAGGAATCCGCAACTCCATAATAGGCAATCTCGCTCAGATAGAAAATCGTACCGATGTAGGGGAACTGTGGGAGAATTTTGCCATTGCAGAACGTTTAAAAATGAATTCCTATCAAACCAGCTTTGCCCAATCATATTTTTGGCGCACCCGTCAGCAACATGAGATTGACTATATTGAGGAGGAAAATGGTTTTATCAAAACTTTCGAGTTTAAATGGAACGAACGTAAGGCTAATGTCAAATGCCCTACTTCCTTTACAACAGCATATCCATCATCCTCGTTCAAGGTAATAACACCCAAGAACATTGAGGAATTTCTTAGTTTTCGCTATTAATCACTTCCCCCTACAATCTTCCGTTCGGACGGATTTGCAATCCGGCCGTATAGAGTATATGCATTTGTAATGCTAGAAACAACGAAGCACAACTTTTTGTGAGAATAAATGGGAACCACGAATTACACTAATTAAAACGACAATAAATTCGCTTAATTAGTGTAATTTGTGGTTATAAAAGTTATTCCTATTTCGGACTAACAATCTTCTTGATGTCGTTAAGTTTGTTGAGTGCCTCAACCGGAGTGAGGTTATTGATGTCGAGACCAAGAATCTCGTCGCGAATCTGTGTGAGCACAGGGTCGTCCAACTGGAAGAAAGACAACTGCATGCCCTCACGGCTCTGGGCTATCTCTGCCGTTGGCTTGCCAGCCTTGCCCACTTGCGCATTGTCAGCCTCAAGTTGCTTAAGTATCACGTTTGCACGCTTCACGATGCTCTTTGGCATGCCCGCAATGTCAGCCACATGAATACCAAATGAGTGCTCCGAACCGCCACGGGTCAGTTTTCTGAGGAATATCACCCTACCTTCGTGCTCCTTCACACTAACGTTGTAGTTTTTTATGCGACTGAAATTCTTCTCCATCTCGTTCAGCTCATGATAGTGAGTAGCAAAGAGCGTGCGTGCCTTTGCCCTTGGCTGCTCATGCAGATACTCCACAATGGCCCAGGCAATGCTGATGCCGTCGTAGGTGCTGGTTCCCCTGCCCAACTCATCAAAGAGCACCAAAGAGCGCGGCGACACGTTGTTCAGGATGTTTGCAGCCTCTGTCATCTCCACCATAAACGTAGATTCGCCAACCGAAATGTTGTCGCTGGCACCCACACGGGTGAATATTTTGTCCACCAAACCTATTATAGCGGCTTCTGCGGGCACGAAACATCCAATCTGTGCCAATAGTACTATCAACGCCGTTTGACGCAACAGAGCCGATTTACCGGCCATATTCGGACCAGTTATTATCACTATCTGCTGCTTCTGTCCATCAAGGAATATATCGTTGGGCACAAATCTCTCGCCCAATGGCAACTGCTTCTCTATCACAGGATGGCGTCCCTGGCGAATATCGAGCACATCAGAATCTTCTATCTGCGGACGAATATAGCGGTTTTCCTCTGCCACCTTGGCAAACGACAGCAGGCAGTCTACCTGAGCAATAAGATTGGCATTGGTCTGAATCTGCTGGATATACTCCTGCATTGAAGCCACAAGGTCGGCAAACAGCTTTGCCTCCAGTGCCAGAATCTTATCCTCAGCACCGAGAATCTTCTCCTCATACTCCTTCAGCTCCTGTGTGATATATCGCTCTGCCTGTGCCAGCGTCTGCTTGCGTATCCAGTCTTGCGGCACATTCTCCTTATAGGTGTTGCGCACTTCAAGATAATAGCCAAACACATTGTTGTAGCCTATCTTCAGACTAGAGATGCCCGTTGCCTCGGCCTCTCGCTCCTGTATCTTAAGCAGATAGTCTTTTCCATGATATGCTATGGCACGAAGTTCATCGAGCTGAGTGTTCACACCATCACGTATTACCCCACCCTTGTTTACCAGCTGTGGCGGGTCATTCTGTATCTCACGTTCTATGCGCTCACGCAATTCCTCACACAGGCTTATCCTCTCACCCAAACGGCGCAACACCTCATTGTCTGCATGCTCGCATGCTATCTTTATAGGTTTTATGGCCTGCAGTGCGGTCTTCAGTTGCACCACCTCGCGAGGCGACACCCTGCCTACGGCCACCTTAGACACTATGCGCTCAAGGTCGCCAATGCGGTGTAACTGCTCATCTACCAACTCACGGAAATCAGGTTCACGGAAAAAGTAATCCACCACATCCAGACGCTCATTGATGGGCTTCACATCCTTCAACGGGAATACCACCCAACGTCTGAGCAATCTGCCTGCCATAGGCGACACGGTGCGGTCTATCACGCTGAGCAGCGACGAACCGTCGTCTTGCATCGAGCCAAGCAGTTCAAGACTGCGTATTGTG
>JAFOCV010000157.1 GCA_017381015.1 Bacteroidaceae bacterium | reverse complement strand
TCCTGCAGGGAATTTGCTGATCTCAGAATACTTCACGCTATGATTGCGGATAGTCTTCATGAGTAGTTTCCAATCAAGGTCGGCAAAGAATACTGAGTTTTCAATGTCGAAGAACTTCAATACCTTGTGACTGACGATACCAAGCTTTACAAGAGTTTTGCCACCTCTGTTGCGAATCTCCAGACTCTTGTCAAAGATATCGCTAGAGCCCTCGGCATATACTACCATACCCATAGCTACGCCTAGACGAGCAAGAATGTTTTCCACATAAGCCTTTAGTTCAGCAAAAGAACTATCCTCATTGGCATGTGCCCAGTTGCCAGACACACGCTTACCAGTTACCCAGACACCCATGTGCATTTCCTCTGAATAAGCATCCAAAACGTGCTTGATTACTTCAGGGTCACGACTGTCTGATACACCAGGAATGATATCGGCACACTTGCGAGCCTTGTCAAAACGATAGCAATTACCAAACTCAAACATGCGCTGGTCAGGCATTCTGTGTGCACTATTGCGTGCAATGCTCTCAAGACCACCAAATAGGAGACTCTGGCGAAGTACGCTCAAATCCTGAGAAAGAGGATTCAGAAGGCGTACACAATTCTCTTCGGCATAGGTTTGCTGAATATTTGCAGAGTAGTATGCAACCTTTTGAAGACTATTGTTGAGTATCTCATGGAAACCACAACCCACCAATTGCTCGGCAATAAGGTTTTGTAACTTGTGGCTCTTGTCTGTTTCACCCTTGACAGAGAGACTTGACTTGACAGTAGTAGGTATTTCAATGTTGTTGTAACCGTAAATACGCAAGATATCTTCCACTACATCACAAGGACGCTGAACGTCCACTCGGTATGCAGGAATAGATAGAGTAATACCCTCGGCATCTTCATTAGTAATTTGCATCTCCAGGCTTGTGACAATGCTCTTTACTGTTTCTGCTGGGATGTGCTTACCAATCAGAGTATCAACGTATGAATACTTCAAGTCGATAGTGAAGGGAGAGATGGTCTTGGAGCATACGTCAACAATCTCCATGCTCACCTTGGCACCGGCCAACTCTTTTGCCAGGATAGCAGCCTGCTTTAGTGCGTAAATCTGACCATTGGGGTCAATGCCACGCTCAAATCTGAAGCTGGCATCTGTCTGAAGGCTATGTCTGCGTGAACTCTTACGAATGCAAGTGGGATTGAAGTATGCACTTTCCAATAGTACGTTGCAAGTACCATCGTATGTACCACTACCCTTACCACCGAATACACCAGCTATACACATGGGCTCTTCGGCATTGCAAATAGCAAGATCGCGCTCACTCAGCTTGTGCTCTACTCCATCAAGAGTAACGAATGGAGTTCCCTCTGGCATGTTCTTAACCACAACCTTTCCACCCTTTATCATATCTGCATCAAAGCAATGAAGGGGTTGACCATACGCCATCATGATGTAATTGGTGATGTCCACAATATTGTTGATGGGACGAAGGCCGATAATACGGAGTTTGTCTTGCAACCATTCAGGACTTTCCTTTACCTCGCATCCAGTAAGTGTAACCGCACAATAGCGAGGACATGCCTCTGTAGCTTCTACTTCTACGGGAATCTGTAAGTCTACATTGTCCACTTGGAAATCATCACAAGAAGGACGATGCAATGATGTCTGATAACCATTCTGTACCAACCATGCATATAGGTCTCGAGCAACGCCATAATGGCTACAAGCGTCTGCACGATTGGGGGTGATATCCACCTCTATCAGATAGTCACTTTCTAGGTTGTAATATTCCTTTGCAGGTATACCCACTGGAGTATCCTCTGGTAAAACAATGATTCCTTCGTGGCTGGTACCTACACCAATTTCGTCCTCAGCACAAATCATACCAAGACTCTCCACACCACGTAGCTTGCTACGCTTGATGGTAAACTCTTCGTCTCCATCATACAATTTTGTGCCAACTACGGCAACAATAACCTTTTGTCCAGCTGCTACATTAGAAGCACCACATACAATCTGTACGGGCTCCTGCTGACCTACGTCAACGGTACATACGTGCATATGGTCGCTATTGGGGTGTTCTTCACAAGTAAGTACCTGTGCTGTCCATAAACCCTCAAGACCACCCTTAATACTTTGAACTTCTTCAACACTACCAACTTCCAAGCCAATACTTGTAAGAGCTGCAGCTACCTCTTCAGCGCTTAACTCAAAATCAACGTATTCGCGAAGCCATTTGTAAGATATATTCATTTCAATCTATATATAATGTATTCTTTATTCGAGGTGCAAAATTATAAAAAAATATGCACAATTCAGGGGAAATACTAAATTATTTAGCATTACTCCATCTTATTCCGCTTTATGATGATAAAAACTTGCTGTTTTTCTCTTTAGAATGGAGGGACATTATTGTTTGCAGGAGGTGGAGGGAAGCTATCTCCAAATGGATTCTGAGCCATCATTCTCTCCTGTTCCTCTGCTGATAATCCCTTTGATTCAATAACGCCGCCTTGTTCGCCAGGTGCAGGAACGAATCTATTTTCATCAGGGTCTGAGAAGCGTGCAAATTCGCCACGGAATTCCAGCAATACATCGCCAACGGCACCATTACGATGCTTGGCAATTATTATCTCGGCCTTGCCATGAAGATCTCTACCCTTCTCGTCCTGATATATCTTGTAATACTCCGGACGATGGATAAAGCATACCATATCGGCATCCTGCTCGATGGCACCAGATTCACGAAGGTCGCTCAATTGTGGACGCTTGCCTTCAGGTCCTTCACGTGACTCTACACCACGGTTCAACTGGGATAGTGCAATGATGGGGATGTTCAATTCCTTTGCCAATTGCTTCAAGCTACGACTGATGGTTGACACCTCTTCCTGTCTGCTACCATAGCTCATACCAGAGGCGTTCATCAACTGAAGATAGTCAATCATGATTATCTTGACTCCATGCTCGCGCACCAATCGGCGTGCCTTGGTACGAAGTTCAAATACGCTCAGTGAAGGAGTGTCGTCCACGTATATGGGAGCATCATACAATTGTGTGATTCTGGTATCCAACTGACTCCATTCGTAGGGAGCCAACTGACCGCTTTTTATCTTTTCACCCGTGATTTCGCATACGTTGACAATCAGACGGTTTACCAACTGGACATTCGCCATCTCAAGGGAGAACATGGCACAAGGTATCTTCAGGTCTACGGCCATCTTTCTAATCATCGATATCACAAAGGCCGTCTTACCCATAGCCGGACGTGCCGCTATAATAATAAGGTCTGAGTTTTGCCATCCAGATGTCATCTTGTCCAGACGTTCAAAACCAGAAGACAAGCCAGACAAACCGTCCGTACGAGCGGCCGCTCTCTGTAGCATATCATAGGCTTCACGAATTACGGGATTAATCTGAGTGTAATCCTTCTTCATGTTGCTTTGCGACAATTCAAATAGTTTTCCTTCGGCCTCCTGCATCAAGTCATCCACATCTGTTCCGGGATTGAAGGCTGATTGCTGGATGCGACTTGAATATGTAATCAATTGTCTGGCCAGATACTTTTGCTGAATGATTCTGGCATGATATTCTATGTGAGCACTACTAATCACGGCATCCGACAAGGCTGCTACGTATTGCATACCTCCTACATCGTCCAGATGGCCCTTCTGATCCAATTGCTCCACCACGGTAATTACGTCCACGGGCTTTTGTTGAGCTGCCAAATCGCGTATAGCCTCGTATACCAACTGATTCTTATAGTCATAGAAACTCTCTGGGCGTAATATCTCGGCCACCTGTCCGAAGGCGTCCTGCTCGTTCATCAGCGCACCCAGAACTGCAGTTTCCATTTCCAGGTTCTGTGGTTGACGATGTCCCAATGCATCCATGCTTGGCACTTCCACCACCTTGGGATTATTCTTACGTTTTGTCTCTGCCATGAAGATATGATGATTTAAATTTGGGATGGCAAAGGTAATAAATTTATATGAGTCAAACGAAATTTCACGGTACTATTATCAATTATATTCAAAAAAAGAGTAACTTTGTCAACATGATTAAAACAAACTCTCCCAAGGCATGGTTGTTGGCTTCTCGCCCCCAAACCCTAACTGGAGCTGCTGCTCCTATTATTATAGCCCTATCAGCTGCTTATCATGTGTATGGCCATTTAGATTGGACGGCGGCTTTACTGTGCCTATTTTTTGCACTGCTGATGCAAATTGATGCCAATTTCGTAAATGATTACTTTGATTTTGCTCACGGTATTGATGATGAACAAAGATTAGGTCCTAAGCGCGCTTGTGCTCAGGGCTGGATTACCCCCAAGGCTATGCTATGGGGTATTACCATCATTACCATAATGGCCTGTGTAGTGGGTCTTCCTCTCATAGCATGGGGTGGATGGGAATGCATCATCGTGGGAGTGGCTTGTGTGGTGTTTTGTTTTCTTTACACTACCCTATTCTCGCGCATAGCCATGGGGGATATTTTGGTACTCCTTTTCTTTGGTATTATACCCATTGGTTATACCTATTTTTTTCAGAGCCATCATGACTCCATTTTGCACATTCCCTTGGGTGTATGGATGCTGGCACTTGCTCAAGGTCTGGTAACAGATTGCCTACTCTTGGTCAATAATTTCAGAGACAGAGACACAGACAAGCGAGTTGGCAAGATTACACTAGTTAATATCATTGGAGAGAAACCATCACTATTTCTCTATGAAATATGTGGTATCCTGGCTGCTATTTTGGCGCATTACGCCATATATGTGCTCTCGGACTATTCAATGGATTGGAAATGCTTTGTGCCATATGCTTTCATCATAATACATTCTCGAGTGGCTCACTCTATGCACCGTATAAATCATGGTTCCAGGCTCAATATGGTACTTGGATATACGGCCAGATCCATACTCATTTTCTCTATTCTGGTTTCTTTGGCACTGATATTATAGGTTTTTCTTCTATCGATGGCTTAGTAATATAGAAAAAATACATACCTTTGCACTCGCAAATAAGTATACAAAAACATTTTTTCAAGTTTACAAATGAACAACAAGGTCTCGGAAAACCCTTTAAAAAACCGAATTTATTTTGACATGCCCTTGATGCTGGTAACAGGTATTTTTGTTACTCTCTATTTGGTATCCAACGTTATGGCGGTCAAAATTATCAGTATCTTCGGTTTGATTTATTTTGATGCAGGTACTATCACTTTCCCCTTTGCCTATATGCTGGGTGATGTTCTCACAGAGATATGGGGATACCGTGTCTCCAAGCGAGTAATTTATCTCAGTTTACTATGTAATATTATCCTGGTTGTCTGCACCAATATTGGGATAATATTGCCATCACCTGATTATCTTGATGAGACAGCCAGGGCTTACAATCACATTTTTGCCTATGTTCCTCGTATCGTAGTGGGATCGCTGGTGGGTTTTCTCTTGGGAGAACTATCTAATGCTTATCTCATGGAGAGAATCAAGAGCTGGACACGTGGCAAATACATGTGGCTTCGCACCATAGGTAGCTCCATGGTAGGTTATTTTTTCGATTCCGTACCATTTGTGGTAATAGCTTTCTATGGCACTGTGCCCATTGAAGATCTGCTCAAGATGATTGTGCTTCAGTATGTTCTTAAACTTATCATTGAAGCCTTTGCTGGTACGCCATTGGCATATATGGTGGTAGCATGGTTGAAAAAGCATTACAAAAAATCGAAATGGAAAGATACTCTCTAATCAAGAACAAATTCCCACGCGAATTTGTTCTCCTACAGGGCAAAGGATGTAAGTGGAGACAATGCACTTTTTGCGACTATCACACTGATACGAGCGAGCAACCATTTGAGGTTAACAGAGAGGTTCTAAAGCTAGTCACTGGCCAATACCAGGTGTTGGATATCATCAACTCGGGGTCAGGATATGAACTGGACCAACAAACCATTCAACTCATACGTCAAATAGTGGCAGAAAAGCACATCCACACACTATGGTTTGAGATGCACTACATGTACAAGAATCGTTTGGAAGATTTTGCACGCCTGTTTCATCCTGCTACTGTCAAGTTTCGTTGTGGCATAGAGACATTCTCTCCCACCCTGCGTAATAACTGGAAGAAAGGTGTACCTTCACATGTCACGGCACTAGATCTATCAAAGCATTTTCAGGGAATATGCTTGCTCTGTGGCACTGATACAGAGGGAGATACCAGGCAACGAATTCTTGAGGACATTGCCTTGGCAGAAGAATATTTCGAATATTATAGCATCAATCTGTTCTGCCCAAATAGTACTAACGTGAGGCGCAATGAAGCCATTACGCAATGGTTTATGGATACCGTTTACCCCACTATTATCAAATCTAATAAGGCAGAAATTCTCATTAATAATACCGACTTAGGTGTTGGTTAAATACTGACATGCCTATGCCTCAAAGGGGTGACTTTTATTCAATTACCTTGAATTTGGCAAAACGCAAGAGGAGTTGTTTAGTGCCCACATTTTCAAAATGGACAGTTGCCTTTGCGTCTATACCACTACCTTCAACGGCCGTAACTTGTCCACGACCAAAGCGTTCATGCTGAATATAGGTTCCCACTTGGATGGGTGTAGAACCAGAGGTGCTACTACTGATAGCAGATGAAGGCGAAGCAGAGGGGGTAACCTTGACAAATCTGCGTGCATCAATACCTGTGGGCACGGTGCGAGTAGTAGTAACAGGGCTAGTAGTACTACTGGAAACGGGTGTGTTGTGGGAAATGAATGGGCGCTGAACAGTGTTGATTGATGAACCAACGGAGCCACTACCCTTGACCTGAATGAAACGAGGGTCTATTTCACGAAGAAAGCGCGATGGTTCGGAAAACTCGGTCTTGCCGTATCTGAAACGGCTACGAGCATTGGTAATGACCAAATATTCCTCGGCACGAGTAATGGCAACATAGAAGAGACGACGCTCTTCTTCCAAGGCTCGCATGCTATCAGAAGACATCTGAGAAGGAAAGAGACCTTCTTCCATACCCACGATGAACACCACACGAAATTCCAAACCCTTGGCAGAATGTACGGTCATCAAAGTCAGACGGTCTTCCGTCTGAGAATCGTTCTCGTCCACATCGCTCAGCAGTGAGACTTCCTGTAGGTAATTGGTGAGCAAGTATTCTTGTCCCTGCTCTTTGCGCTCCTGGACGAATGCTGCTATGCCATCAAGCAGTTCCTGAAGGTTTTCCTGTCGGGAAATGTCTTCAGGGTCATTGCCCTTATTAATTTCCAAACGTATGCCACTCTCGGATACAATATCTAAGACAAGGGTGTATGCATCTTCATTCAGGTGTCGTTCGTGAAAGTTGGTAATCATCTGAACAAATCTGGACAATTTGGTGCGAGTTGCTGCACTAACGTCTATCAAGTGAGGAGCAGAAAGTACGTCCCATGGAGTGAGTTCGTGCATAGTAGCTGCCTTGTAGACCTTGTCTAGTGTGGTTTGACCGATGCCTCGTGTGGGATAATTGATTATACGGCGCAAAGCTTCCTCGTCATGAAGATTGACTATCAGTCGGAGATAGGCAATGACGTCCTTGATTTCCTTGCGTTGATAGAATGATGTACCACCAAAGACACGGTAAGGTATGGAACTCTTGCGCATAACCTCTTCAAAAGCGCGGCTTTGGGCATTCGTGCGATAGAGAATAGCTATCTGAGAATATGGTATCTGCTCGTTGCGATGAAACTCTCTGATGCATCGTGCCACATCATTGGCTTCATCTATGTCGCTATAGGTCTGATGCACGCTAATAAGTTCACCCATGGACTTCTTGGAGAAAACATCCTTTTGTATCTGTGCCCTATTGTGCTTGATGAGCGAATTGGCGGCAGAAACGATGGTTTGAGTGGAGCGATAGTTCTCTTCCAGCTTGAAAAGACAACATCCATGATAGCGTTCCTGGAAACGAAGAATATTGTCTATATTGGCACCACGGAAAGAATAGATACTCTGAGCATCATCACCCACTACAGAGACACGCTGACGGTGCTGAGTGATGAGCCAGATGATGGCATGCTGGGCATAGTTGGTGTCCTGATACTCGTCCACGAGAACGAAATGAAAACGGTCTTCCCATCGCTGAGCGACATCGGGGTGTTCGCTGAAAAGTATCCATGTATAGAGCAAGAGGTCGTCAAAGTCCATGACATTGGATTGGCGGCAACGAGTCCAGTATTGCATGTAGATCTGTCCTATGGCAGGCATCTTGGCTTGCATGTCAGCATCAAAATTACGACGGTCGGCCAGATAGGCAGATGGCAATATGAGACTATTTTTGGCCATGCTGATACGCGAAGCCACCGAACTGGGTTTGTAGGTCTTATCGTCCAGTTGCATTTCCTTGATGATATTCTTTATCAGGCTCTTGCTATCCGAAGCATCATAGATGGTAAAATCCTTATTGAAACCTAGATGAGCGCATTCATGGCGAAGGATACGTGAAAAGATGCTATGGAAAGTACCCATCCAAAGACGTGCCGATGTCTCCTCTCCCACCATCTTGGCTATACGCTGGCGCATCTCATTGGCTGCCTTATTTGTAAAGGTAAGTGCAAGAATATTCCATGGTTGCATACCTTGCTGAAGGAGATAAGCTATCTTATAGGTGAGTACACGAGTCTTGCCCGAACCTGCACCTGCAATGACCAATGAAGGTGCGTCGCAACATAATACAGCTTGGCGTTGACTATCATTTAACTGGGATAACATCGTTCTTAAATAAATTTACTTGTCGTTAAATATCAAGGAAAGTAAAAGGGTCAGCAAGATTGTCCATGGCCATCGAGATATGCCATACGTGAGCAAATTGAGAGCATCATGCCAATTGCGAATAGTACCAGCTACAAGTCCAAAAACTATACTGATGAGGATACACTCAAGACAAAGACTCTGAAATAATCCATGGCTCCATGGCGAAGGGAATACTCTGCCTGTAACGGCCAGCAAAGGACTATTGGGTAGAATGGCAGAAAGGAGCAAGAGCACATTGCATGTAATAAATACCACAATGGCTGATACTATGGCATCTATATCTCGTACTTGGAATACCTTGCTACGAATCACGCTTCCCACGGCCATGAGAAACAATATAGTGTACACGAGCCATTCCGATGCAGCGCGTTCGGTACCATG
>JAFOCV010000156.1 GCA_017381015.1 Bacteroidaceae bacterium | reverse complement strand
GTTAGGAAACTAATAGAAGAGGGAGTAAAAACGTGAATATCGCGATATTTTGGGTCGCTACCGTGGTAGTTGGGATGAATATCGCGATATTTTGGGTCGCCACCATGGTAGCCGGGGTGAATATCGCGATATTTTAGGTCGCCACCGTGGTAGTCGGGATGAATATCGCGATATTTTGGGTCGCCACCATGGTAGCCGGGGTGAATATTGCGATATTTGGGGGCGCCACCGTGGTAGTTGGAGTGAATATCGCGATATTTTGGGTCGCCACCATGGTAGCCGGGGTGAATATCGCGATATTTTGGGTCGCCACCATAGTAGCAGGGGTGAATATCGCGATATTTTGGGTCGATTCTGTGGTAAAAGTGATTAGCAGTCAGCAAATGTGTCTTATTTAGGCATCGTTTGTAGAACAACAAGAGCGCATTCATCTTTTGTACCCCTCCGTTTGTAGAACTACAACGGTATTTAAATCCTTCTTTAGCGCCCTTTGCGCCTTTGCGTGTGGCATTAATCATACGAAGATTTGATTAACATCTATCGAAGAGCCTAACTCTACAAGATATTAATCAGTTTAAATCCTATGCAATTATGTTGCCTTATATGGATATGGTTTCGCGCATAAGGGCGATGTCTTCTTCACTGATGCCGAGGGAGAGGAGAACCTGATGGTCATTGTCGAAGGCCTGGAGATTATCTGCATGCTGATTGAGATAATGTGTGTATAGGCGTGATGCCTCTACGGGGTCGCCTGATACCCATGCTGAATGACCGGCATTGAGAAGGTCTTCCCAGCTAGGACCGCCTTCCCATTTGAGCAGTTTGGCATAGTAGCGCTGAGAGCGTGTATAGTTGCCAGTGAGGAGTGAACACCACGCTATGGCTCGTGCTGAGCCACGGAGATAATGCTCTTTGACCTCAAGGTGGAAGAAGCGTTGGAGAGCTTCCTCGTAGCGCTTCTCATTGATAAGGCAGAGTCCTGTCTCCTGCACCAGGTGAAGGTCGTCGGGGTGTCTGCTTTCCAGTTCTTCCAGGCATTCGAGGCGTTCCTTGTTTTCGCCTGTATGCTTGTGGCAAAGTGCTAGTAGTTCCAATGCTTCGTCGGTTTTCTCATTACGCTGAATCCATGAGCGGAGGTGAGCCTTGGCATGGTTGTAGAAGGAGTTTTGAACAAAGAGCTTGGCCGACTCCAGAAGGAATTTGTCGCCAATTATGGGCGAGAGTATGGAGTAATCGGCAAGGAAAGGCTCCATCTTGAAAGGATTTACAAGCTCGGAAGCCCAAGGCGAATATAGGAAGAAGCGGAAGAGAGTCTGGAAGGTATAGCGATAGGCATTGTCCTCGCGCTCTTCGAGGTAGGCGTCTCTGACGTCAAAGTCGTCCTGCATGCGATTGAGCAAATCCACGGGGAGCTGCTTGAGCAAGTTCTCGGGAGTTTGCAATTTGTCTATCATGAGGCTCATGGCATACTTGTCAAGATCGCAGAGTTCGGCGTGATTGAAGAGAGCCTTGGCAAGAGGTAGTTTGTCGCCCAATTGCTTCAGTTCGGGGTGGGTAATTTCAAAGTCGATAAACCAGTTTTCCAGGTCTTTGAGAAAGTCGATGGAGCGCAGTTGTCCAAAGGTGGATACATTCATGTCGATGCCGTCCTTGGCAAGATTGCTCAGTCTCTTGGCAAAGGATTGCATCTTCTTGTTGCCCTCTTCGGTGAGTTCCATGCGTGTTTCCTCGTCGTCGGTCATGCCAAGTTTGTCGCGCAGGATTTGCTGTTCCTTTTGCAACTGGACGAAGACCTCGTCGTGCAACTTTTTCTGTATCTGAAGGCCTGTGACCGAGGTGATGTAATATTTCTGTACTTCGATGAATTCTTCTCTGAGGTGGTCTTTTTCTGCCCATTGGACAAAGGCATCCTTGACAAACTGAGGCAGGCGGTCGCCAAACCTCATTACCAGCATGGTGATGCCGATGAGCGCCACGCTACGTGTCTGGCGTGTGACGTTGCGCGACATATCTATAAGGTCCTTTGCCTGAGTGGTGGGGAAGAGCGAGATGTCTTTGCCATCCCATAACCAAAGGGTAAGGAAATGAATATAGGCGGAATACCTATCGGGGAAACCATCATCAGTGTACCACTTGGTATAGAGATATGCTAGTTGGAGCGATAGGGGCATATTGGCGTGTTTGTTCATAATTAGTAGATATAATATATTATGTATGTGTATGCGTGTGTGTGGTTAGGACGAGCGATGCGTGCGAGACATCAGTCGTGTGTGGAGGTTAGACGTGAGAGGGCCTCGAGGTAAACCTTCTTAAGAAGAGAAGCCTGAGACACCCTGAGCGAATCGGCACTGGCGCTGGGAGAGATGAAGAATCCCATGCCCTCAAGGATGTCCTCCTCGATGATGGTGTGTCCAAGTTTGGTGGTAAGGGAATCTGCCCATGGCATGGGCAATATGGCGGCATCAATGAGGCCACCGTTAATCATATTAAAGCGAAGGGGAATGCTATTGACCTGAGCATGAAAGACGTCCATTTGTTCCAAGCCAGAGGTATCTGTCATCAGCGTCAACCACTCTTCCAGTTGGCTCCATCGGGTGATGCCAACCATGTAGGTCTTGAGGCTTTTGATATTGGTGATGTCCTTTTGCTTATGGGCAATGAGTGATACCTTGACGGGTATAGGGAGAAGCATGGTGGGGCGAAGGGAGTCTTGCTGGATGCGACAGATGCGCAGGGAGTCTTCAAAATAGACATGTGCCACACGGGACAATACGGCGGTGTCCACGTCCATCATAGCATCGAAGGGGATAAGTTCGAGGGGCAAACCCATCTCGCGTGCCAAACCACTCTCCTGGGCATAGCGGAGCACTTCACACTCCTGAATGGGGAGTATGGCCACACGAAGAGATGTGGAGTCGGTGGTCATGGCATTGGCGGCATCGGTGTGCTCATTGGATGATGTGCATGAAAGGGCTATGCCTAGGATGAATGCCAGAATGGAAATGAGACTTGCGCGACGAAACATATCTGTATAAGAGGAAATAAAAGATAATAGGAAATGCTTTGGAAAAATGAGGGACGCGCTTGGTGCACGCCCCTCGTATGAAAATAATTTATAACAATCCAGAGAGAAAGGATTGAATGATTCAGGGGGTATTAACCCTTGATAGCTGCTACACCAGGAAGAACCTTACCCTCGATAGCTTCCAACAAAGCACCACCACCGGTAGAGATGTAAGATACCTTGTCAGCCAAACCGAACTTGTTTACACAAGCTACAGAGTCGCCACCACCGATTAGAGAGAATGCACCCTCAGCAGTAGCCTCGGCAATAGCATTACCGATAGCGCGAGAACCGCCAGTGAAGGTCTCCATCTCGAATACACCTGCAGGACCGTTCCAAAGGATGGTCTTACAGCCCTTGATAGCCTCAGCGAAAATCTTCTGAGCCTCGGGACCTGCGTCAAGACCTTCCCAACCCTCGGGAATATTGTCAGAGGGGCAAACCTGAGTGTTGCAATCGTTCTTGAAGTCGTCGCCACAAAGAGCATCGGGAGCCATAACTAGCTCTACACCGTTCTTCTTAGCCAACTCCTCTACGCCAAGAGCTACGTCCAGCTTGTCCATCTCGCAGATAGAACCACCTACGTTGCCACCGTGAGCCTTAGCGAAGGTGTATGTCATACCACCGCAAAGAATCAACTTGTCCACCTTGCCCAAAAGGTTCTCGATGATACCAATCTTAGATGATACCTTAGAGCCACCCATGATAGCGATGAAGGGGCGCTTGATGTTAGACAATACGTTGTCCACAGCCTCTACTTCCTTCTCCATCAAATAGCCAAGCATCTTGTTGTCAGCATCGAAGTAGTCAGCGATAACAGCTGTAGAAGCGTGCTTGCGGTGAGCAGTACCGAATGCATCCATTACGTAGCAGTCAGCATAGCTAGCCAATGTCTTGGCAAACTCTGCCTGACGTACCTTCATCTCCTTCTTAGCCTCGTCAAACTCGGGAGTACCCTTCTCAACACCTACGGGCTTGCCTTCCTCCTCGGGATAGTAACGAAGGTTCTCTAGCAATAGAGCCTCGCCCATCTTCAAGGCAGCTGCAGCCTCGGCAGCATTAGCACAATCCTCGGCAAATGCTACGGGGCAACCAAGAGCAGCCTCGACAGCAGCACGAATCTGACCAAGAGAGAGCTTGGGGTTGACCTTACCCTTGGGCTTACCCATGTGGCTCATGATGATAGCAGCGCCACCATCAGCGATAACCTTCTTCAAAGTGGGAAGAGCACCACGGATACGGGTGTCGTCAGTAATGTTACCATTCTCATCGAGGGGCACATTGAAGTCCACACGAACGATTGCCTTCTTACCGGCAAAGTTGTACTGATTAATAGTCATAATTTTGAGTATTTAATAAAATGTTATGGTTATGATTTTGCATACAAAATTAAGCAAAAATGCGTTACCTACAAAGTTTTTCTTGTAAAATATGTGCAAATATCT
The DNA here is from genome assembly GCA_017381015.1 of Bacteroidaceae bacterium. GTDB lineage: Bacteria > Bacteroidota > Bacteroidia > Bacteroidales > Bacteroidaceae > Physcousia. The sequence continues at coordinate 7,268 of JAFOCV010000156.1, read as the reverse complement.
TGCAAACCACATTTTTCGCAGCTAGGTTTTCTGGCTTTGCATACATATCTGCCATGCAAAATGAGCCAATGATGTGCCAAAGGAATGATGGAGTCGGGGATATTTTTTGTCAATTCTTTTTCCACCGACAATGGTGTGGTACATTTGTCAGTTACCAGGCCTATGCGATGGCTCACACGGAAGACGTGGGTGTCCACTGCCATACGTGCTTTTTGGAATATGACGGCTTGAATCACATTGGCTGTCTTGCGACCAACACCTGGCAGCTTTTCCAGGTCTTCGCCTGTGGCTGGAACCTGGCCACCAAAGTCTTCCACCAGCTTTGTGGCCATACCAACGAGATGCTGAGCCTTGTTGTTGGGATATGATACACTGCGTATGTATTCATATATCTCCTCGGCACTGGCCTTGGCCATAGCGTGCGGAGTGGGGTAGGCCTGAAACAGCCGCGGTGTTATCTGATTGATTCTTTTGTCGGTACACTGTGCACTGAGTATCACCGCCACCAGCAGTTCGAAGGCGTTGCTATAGTTAAGCTCGGATTCGGCCACGGGCATGGTTTGCTGAAAATATTCTATGAGGAAATTGTATTTGTCCTTTCTTTTCATGTGTTGGCAATGATGATTTTTCTATTCAATTATCGCCACAAAGGTATAAAAATATCTGAAATCACCGTATAGGGAGAAACATATTTGTTGTAAATAATTTCTCCAAGTATTCTTTTTCTTCAAAAAAAAGTAGTAACTTTGTCCGCGTAATATGTTGAATTACTATCTAAATTTAGTTTCGTTAAGGATAAAAGAATACAAAATATTATGGGATTGTTTTCATTTTTTAGCAAAGAGAAGAAAGAAACTCTAGACAAGGGTTTGGAGAAGACAAAAACTGGTTTCTTCGACAAGATTGCACGTGCCGTAGCAGGCAGAGACAAGGTTGATGATGAAGTATTGGACAACCTGGAAGAGGTATTGGTGACAAGCGATGTGGGTGTGGATACCACTTTGCGCATCATTGAAAGAATAGAGGAGCGTGTGGCTCGCGACAAGTACGTAGGTACAGGTGAATTGAATCGCATCCTGCGCGATGAAATAGCACAATTACTTACCGAAAACAATACACAAGACACAGAAGGATTTGTCATCCCCGAGGGTAAGAAGCCTTACGTGGTGATGGTGGTAGGTGTGAACGGTGTTGGTAAGACCACCACCATTGGTAAATTGGCATACCAGTTCAAGCAAGCAGGTCTGAAGGTTGTGCTGGGAGCAGCAGATACCTTCCGAGCAGCAGCTGTGGAGCAGATAGTAATTTGGGGCGAGAGAGTGGGAGTGCCAGTTATCAAGCAGCAAATGGGTAGCGACCCAGCTTCAGTGGCATTTGACACCCTGCAGAGTGCTATGTCGTCTGGTGCAGATGTGGTATTGATAGACACTGCTGGTCGCTTGCACAACAAGAAAGGATTGATGGACGAGCTTTCCAAAATCAAGCGCGTGATGCAGAAGCTCATGCCAGATGCTCCCCACGATGTGATGCTTGTTTTGGATGGAAGCACCGGACAGAATGCTTATGAGCAGGCAAAGCAATTCACGGCCGCTACAGAGGTAACCAGCATGGCCGTAACCAAGTTGGACGGTACCGCCAAGGGTGGTGTGGTAATTGGTATTTCCGACCAGTTTAAGATACCCGTACGATATATCGGTTTGGGTGAGAAGATGGAAGATCTCCAACCCTTCAATCGTGTGGAATTTGTGGATTCATTGTTTAAGTAATTATTTATTCCTTCCTCATTTACATGAAGATAGATATTATCACTCTTGGGTGTAGCAAGAATCTGGTTGATAGCGAACGATTGATGCATCAGCTGAAGGAGGTGGGTTACGAGGTGACTCACGATGCCGAGGAATTGCATGGCGAAATAGCCGTGGTGAATACCTGCGGTTTCATCGCCGATGCTCAGGAGGAAAGCATCAATATGATACTCGAGTTGGCTCAGCGTAAGACCGAGGGCTCGCTCAAGAAACTCTACGTGATGGGATGCTTGAGCGAAAGGTTTATGGACGAACTAGGTCAGGAGATACCCGAGGTGGATAGGTATTATGGCAAGTTCGATTGGACGGAATTGGTGTCCGACCTTGGGCATGAATACAACGAGAGCCAGAGCTATCGAAGACACATCACTACTCCCTCGCATTATGCCTATCTGAAGATTTCAGAGGGATGCAATCGCAAGTGCTCCTATTGTGCCATACCAATAATAACAGGTGCTCATCGTTCACGTCCCATGGAGGATATTATAGACGAGGTTAAATACCTTGTATCGCAGGGTGTGAAGGAGTTTCAGATTATTGCACAAGAGTTGACCTTCTATGGTCTTGACCTATATAAGGAGCGCCGCATTGCACAATTGGTGCAAGCCATGGCAGATGTGCCAGGAGTGGAATGGATTCGCCTTCATTATGCATATCCCACAGACTTTCCAATGGAACTATTGGATGTGATGCAGAGAAATGACAATGTGTGCAAATACCTGGACATTGCTCTACAGCATATTTCGGATGTGGTGCTTGGCAATATGCACAGACATATCACAAAGCAAGAGACATATTCTTTGATAGAAAACATTCGCAAGCAGGTACCTGGCATTCATCTTCGTACCACACTGATGGTAGGCTTCCCAGGCGAGGGTGACAAGGAGTTTGAAGAACTTTGCGACTTTGTTCGCTGGGCACGCTTTGAGCGCATGGGAGCCTTTGCATATAGCGAAGAACAGGGTACACCCAGCGCACGATTGTTCTCTGATGATATATCCGAGGAGGTGAAGCAGGAGCGCTTGTCACGCTTGATGAGATTGCAACAACGCATCTCTGCTGAAATTCAGGAAGAGAAAGTGGGCAAGCAGATGCGTGTCATCATTGACCGTGAAGAGGGCGATTGGTACATTGGACGCACCGAATTTGACTCTCCAGAGGTGGACACCGAAGTTCTTGTTTCTTCCGACCAGGAATTGACACTGGGACAAATCTACAACGTACGCATCACAAAGGCAGAAGACTTTGACCTCTATGCCGAATTGGTGCCAAGCATATAATGTTACACTACGATAAATCCGGTAAATATTGTGAATAATAAAGAATTTATTGCAGAGTTGGCAAGGAGGACAAAGTCCAATGCCAAGGAAACACAGTACAGAGTAAATAGTTTGATCAAGTTGATGACCAATCACTTGTGTGAAGAAGACACCATTCAGATATCAAACTTTGGAACCTTTGAAACAAAGAAACGTCTTGAGCGAGTGCTTGTTTCTCCCACTACTGGTCAGCGTATGCTTGTACCACCAAAGATTGTGCTCAGCTTTAAGCAAAGCACCAATCTAAAGAATAAAATGCAGTAATTCCTAAGTTAATCGCATTATGGACAACAAATTAAATATACAGGATTTAGCATTGGCTTTTTCTGAGGCAAATAATATGGACCTCAAGTCGTCCATTGCCTTTGTCAAGAGCGTATTCGAGATAGTAGAGGAATACGTTACTACGGAAAAGTTGGTCAAGATTAAGGGCTTTGGTACATTCAAATTGATTAGTGTTTCCGACCGCGAAAGTGTTAATGTAAATACCGGTGAGCGTATCCTCATTGCTGGTCATGGTAAGATGACCTTCACACCTGATACAGCATTAAAGGATATTATCAACAAACCTTTCGGTGACTTCCAAACCACTCCCGTAAGTGATGCTATTTCTACAGAGGAGATGGAGCGTATTCCTACAGAAGATACACCAGAATCAGCAGATGATGATGAAGCGGAAAGCATTTCTGACGAAGTGACAACTTCTGCAGAAGAAACCACTATAAATCCTTCAGAATCTCCTTTGCAAGAGGAAACACCTTCCGATGAAGATAATGTATCAGAGATAGAAGATACACCCTCAGAAACCATTGAAACACCTTCAGAGATAGATAATACAACCTCAGAAACAAATGAAGCACTTTCTGAGGTAGAAGAAATACCCTCAGAAATAGAAGAAACAGGTACCGAGGTAGCTCCTGTTGACGATAAACAGGAAGAAGTGCCCGTGCAAGAGGAGCAGGAGGAAGAGAAAGTATCTGCAGCACCCGTAATACTGGAAGTAACTCCCACACCAGCTACATCCAGCCATGCAGAGAATCCTTCTTATCCCATGGCGGCAGAACCCATCTCTGACGAACCTTCGTGCCAATGCAAAAAGTCGCCTTGCAGATGGTTGTGTTTCCTCTTTACTTTTCTTCTCATGGTAGCATCTTATTTTGCAGGCTTATACCGTGTTCACGAGATGATAGAAGTAAATCTTTATCCCGATACAGACAAGGAAGAGATTGTTGTAGAGAAAAATACACCTGTAGAAGCAAAACAACAAGCAGCAAAGCCATCAAAGCCTGTAGTTTCGAATGATTCTATCATATCAAAGAAAGATACTGTTGCCGTAGCACCAGCTCCTGCCAAGAAACAAGAGTCAGCTGCAGATATTGCAAAGTATTTCCCCCAGGTTAAGGGTGGCGAATACTGGATTGTGGGTGATGCTGGTCATGTCCACACTATGCAGGTGGGTGAAACTCTATATCGTATTGCAAAGAAGGAATTGGGCGACCGCGAACTGATACAGTACCTTATTGTTTTCAATGATTTTGAAAATCCCAATATCATTCACACTGGTGATACTATTCGTATTCCCAAGTTAGTAAAGAAGACTCCAGAAGAAATAGCTGCCAACTAACCTTATATCCGCCTTACTAAATACACTATGGATATATTCAGTAAACGAACAAAGATAGTGATTAGGTGCTTGGCATTGCTACTAATTATAGCCTTTAACTTTGCCAGCATCGTAAATTATTTTGGTACAGAGTTTGCTAAGGGTGACTTATTTCCTAAGAACCAAAAAATGGCTGTAAAATGTTTTAGATTAGCAGCTAAATTAGGAAGCAAGAGTGCATTATATAATATGGGATTGTGTTATGACAATGGTAACGGAGTACCAAGAAACGAAGCACAAGCAGTTATGTTCTACCAGAAAGCAGCAAGAAAAGGCGATGTAATGGCACAAAATAATCTAGGTGTTTGCTATCAGAACGGAGAAGGTACAATAGTGAACGAAACCAAGGCTTTCGAATGGTTTACCAAGGCTGCAAAGGGAGATAATCCCAAAGCTATGAAAAATCTTGCAGATGCCTATTATGAAGGTATTGGTACGGAACAGAACTACGAAGAGGCCATGAAATGGTATATAAAAGCTGCAGAATGGGATGTTGCATCATCTCAGTACCAGCTTGCTCATTGTTATCTGGAAGGTAAGGCCACAGAACCAGATACCATACAAGCTCTTATATGGCTTCGCAAAGCTGCAAAACAAGGTTATAAGAATGCACAAGAGGAAGTTAATATGCTCGAAGAACTGATTAAACCTTCCTTGGATAGCCTTGCAAATACAACACCTTAATATTATTAGTGCTTACGAAGGTTGTGCGTCTATATACCAAAGTTGCAACCAATATAAAGAAGTAATCAATAATAAGTTGAAATCATAAAAGGAAAAATCATAAAAGTTCTAATCAATAAAATAAAAGCAGGAAGAGTGATTTCTCTCCCTGCTTTTATTTTGTACCAAAGTTGGAAATGATTATTCCTCAAAACCATTGGGGTTGTTCTTCTGCCAGTTCCAGCTATCGCGGCACATTTCCTCGATACCGAACTCAGCCTTCCAACCAAGTTCTGCCTCAGCCTTAGCGGGGTTACAGTAGCAAGTAGCGATATCACCTGGGCGACGGGGCTTGATAGAATAAGGAACGGGTACACCGTTAGCCTTCTCAAATGCCTTCACTACGTCAAGAACAGAATAACCATGACCAGTACCTACATTGTAGATAGCGATACCCTTCTTGGCAACGATAGCCTTAAGTGCAGCTACGTGAGCACGAGCAAGGTCAACAACGTGGATATAGTCGCGAACACCTGTACCATCGTGTGTGTCATAGTCGTCACCGAATACACCAAGCTCAGCACGCTTACCTACGGCTGTCTGAGTGATGTAAGGCATTAGGTTGTTGGGTATACCATTGGGGTTTTCACCGATAGTGCCGCTCTTGTGAGCACCGATGGGGTTGAAGTAACGGAGAAGAACGATGTTCCACTCGTTGTCAGCCTTCTGAACGTCCATCAATACCTCCTCAAGCATAGACTTTGTCTGGCCATAAGGATTGGTGCAATGACCCTTGGGGCATTCCTCTGTGATGGGGATGATAGCGGGGTCGCCATATACGGTAGCACTAGAAGAGAAGATCATGTTCTTGCAACCGTTCTTGCGCATTACGTCAACAAGTACGAAGGTACCATTCATGTTGTTCTCATAGTACTCCAGGGGCTTAGCACAGCTTTCGCCTACAGCCTTCAAACCAGCAAAGTGAATACATGCATCAAACTTGTGCTCGTCGAATACCTTTTGCAAACCCTCTCTGTCGCGGATGTCCACCTTGTAGAAAGGAACATCTTTGCCAATAATCTTAGCTACGCGCTTTAGAGAGATAGGAGATGAGTTGTCAAGATTGTCAACAACTACAGCCTCATGACCAGCTTCAGTGAGCTCGATCAAAGTGTGGCTTCCGATAAAGCCAGCACCACCAGTAAGCAGGATTTTCATTGTCGTGTATTTGTTTAAAAATGTTTAATTTTATTCTTTCTATTGACGCAAAGTTATACAAACTTTTCTAGAAAACAAAGCCTTTCTAATGTTTTCTAAAGGTTCCAGTCGTCAAAAGTAGGCATTATAGAGCATTTCCTGGTGTATTGAGCTCTCAGAACCATGTCCTGGCAACACCTTAGTGTCTTCTGGCAGGGTTAAAAGCTTGTTCTTGATGCTCATGATTTCTTGCTCGAAATTACCACCAGGGAGGTCGGTTCTACCGATGCTTCCGCAGAACAATGTGTCGCCCGTAAATACCACTCTGGCTTCGGGGATGTAATAGCAAACTCCACCTTGTGTGTGACCAGGAGTATGAAGCACCTGAATGCCTATATTGCCAAGCGAGAGGACGGAATTTTCGGATATGGCAGGTTCCACATCCACCATAGAATCGCTGATATCCATGCGAAACCATCTCTTTACCATCTCGGGTGCATTCTTGTATACGGGAATGTCCAATGCGTGACACATGGGAGTGATGCCGTATGTATTCTTGATGAAACCTAATCCCATGCAATGGTCAAAGTGCATGTGTGTTTGCCAACTGTATTTGAGATT
>JAFOCV010000155.1 GCA_017381015.1 Bacteroidaceae bacterium | reverse complement strand
GTTGTGAGAACATTGGTAGCACCGAGAATGTCAAAGCGATAATCAAAGCAAACTTTTTCATAATTATATTATTACTGAATCCTTATTCCTTCGTCACTTGCAAGCGCAAAAATAGATAAAATCCTAGAAACTCCAACTAGATTTTAGCACAAAAATCACGTGCGTTAACAAACCTTAACATTTGAAAAAATCCCTCACACTCCAATATTCTCACCCCATCTATCGCACAACTAAAGACTCTGTATGTTTTGTGAAACAAGGTTCGACACCCGAAGGGGCTAAAGTCAATTTTGTGTGAGACAAAACTAAATTAACGTGAGTTCGACGAATTTAAAACAGTGTAGGTTGTGTATCTAATGTTCTTTCAACATTGATGCGTGAAAGCATCTTTCATGTTGCTTTTGAGTTTACTGACAAGTTGTATGCCATTTACAAAGAGTCTTTAAAATAGTTCCTTGCCAATGTAACCCTTATACCCGTACACTTGCCCCAAAGGACCTTTTTGATGAACAATGCCAGTGGGACAGCAACTTCTCTTTCCAACTCAACGAAACGGTTATACGAAACAACTTTTGGAAATAGATGGCGCAAATGTTTGCAGACCCGCTCCTGATAGAAATGTTTAAGACTATTGGTGTCCGCTAAATTTTTTTTACGTCCCTAAAATTAAGGTCGGTTTCCTCGCTTGGAATCCGACCTTTTTTCGTTACCTTTGTTTTTACCACAAAACCTAAATAACGATGAACAAAGGTACACATTTTATCGGACAGCCGGTGTATGGTCAGCTGATAAAATCGCTCGACCGTGATAAAATTGTTGAAATGAGCCGCAAAAACGGCGGTGAGAAGTATGTGAAGAGCTTTGACGGGTATACTCACCTGCTTACCATGCTCTTCGCCGTAATCATGCGCTTCGACTCTCTGCGGGAGATAGAGGCGGCCATGACCGCTGAGGTCAGGAAGCTTCATCACATAGGCATAGAGAAGGTTCCCAAGCGCAGCACGCTCTCAGACGCGAATGCCAGGCGGTCGGAGAAGTTCTTCGAGGAAGTATACCGCGACCTGTACGAGCGGAACAAGGGCAGGCTTTCGTCGGACAGCCGGAGAAACGGCTGCGAGGAGTGGATAAAGAGGCTGCGCATCATAGACTCCACCACCATAACGTTGTTCTCCAACGCCATCTTCAAGGGCGTGGGCCGGCATCCCAAGACGGGCAAGAAGAAAGGCGGCATCAAGGTTCATTCCGTCATACATGCCAATGAGGGCGTGCCATGTGACGTCCGCTTCACGTCCGCTGCCACCAACGACTCCTTCATGCTTGCGCCGAGCCATTACCAGCATGATGAGATCCTCGCCATGGACAGGGCATACGTCAACTATGAGAAATTTGAGGAACTGACGGACAGGAACGTGGTGTACGTGACCAAGATGAAGAAGAATCTTAACTATGAGATTCTTGTGGACTGCATGGATATGAACCGGGACGGCAAGATGGAATACCGGGAACAGGTGGTCGTCTTTCGCAAGGGAGACATCAGCCATATCGCACGCATCATCACCTATGTGGATATTAGGAAAGACAAACAGCCCAAACTCATATCCCTGCTCACCAATGATTTCGACATGCCCCTGGAAACCATAGTCGCCATTTACCGCAGAAGGTGGCAGATAGAGTCACTCTTCAAGCAGATAAAGCAGAATTTCCCCCTGCGCTACTTCTATGGTGAGAGCGCGAATGCCATCAAAATCCAGATCTAGGTCACACTGATAGCAAACCTGCTGCTGTCGCTGCTCCAAAGCTCTCTGGAGCGGAACTGGAGCTTCTCAGGACTGGCTACGATGGTCAGAATAGTACTCATGTACTATCTGAACCTGCATACTTTCTTCAACCAGCCGGATGCCGACCTGAAAATTATGTTGGCCGAAGCATCTGAAGCACCTCCGGAGGATGATGGGAAAGACTGAGGGGGCTTGTACAAGAATCTAAAAACGCCCAACTTCTGATGGTCAAGAAGTTGGGCAATGCGGATTATGGTTTAGCGGACAGTAATATAAAAGAATAGGGCAACCGCAATAATACAAATTATAAATATGATGAAATAGTCGTTCATCTCGGCTTTAAATTGTCAATATATAGGGTTGCTAAAAATGGTACAGCTTTCCGTTTCTCGTAACCCTCTTTGTCCATGCGTACAAAATTACAAAAAAGAAACGATACCGAAATACAATCTTTCCAAAATATTTTCAGCTTTAGAACTTTTTCATTAATTTCGCATACAGAAGTTGCTAATATTCGGATAATTCCTTAAACTGACTTAGGACGGATGAATCATGTCGAGGAAGTAGCGGTGGAACCTGTAGTCGTCGGTAGGCTGTCCTGAGCCCGCAAACATATCAGGCGTGCTTTGCTGGTCGCCAAGTTCCGGATGGAAGGATGTGGCCAGCTGGTTCCCCTGGCGTGCCGCAACAATATGCCCGTCGACGGTGGCGATGGCCTTGCATCGGGGCGACAATATGGTCTCGATATAGGGTGCGCGGATGAAGGTCATGGGCACGTCGTTGCCAATGCCCTCTACGCTGCCTGTGGTGAAGAAACTGCCTAACTGACGGCCGTATGCGTTACGGCGCACCCGTATGTCCATTGTGCCCAGATGGTCCTCGGAAAGCAGAATCATGCCGGCACAGGTGCCAAAAACGGGCAGACCGCTGGCGACAGCCTGACGGATGGGTTCGAGCAGTCCCAGCTTTGAGAGCAGGCGCATCTGTACCGTGCTCTCGCCACCCGGAAGAATCAGTCCGTCTTTCGGCTGCTGCCAATCTTTGAGCTGCCTCACTTGAAATGTCTCGGCTCCAAGGCGTTGCAGCACTTGTTCGTGCTCGATGAATGCCCCTTGCAGGGCTAAAACTGCAATTCTCATTTTCCGCGCTCGGCCATTAGAAGTTCTATTTCCTGCTCGTTGATTCCCACCATGGCCTCGCCAAGGTCTTCGCTGAGTTCTGCCAGCAGTTTGGCGTCGCTGTAGTTGGTTACTGCCTGGACAATGGCGGCAGCACGCTTGGCTGGGTTTCCGCTCTTGAAAATGCCGCTGCCCACAAACACGCCTTCGGCACCAAGTTGCATCATCAGCGCTGCATCGGCAGGGGTTGCCACACCACCGGCTGCAAAGTTCACCACGGGCAGTTTGCCGTTCTCGTGGACAAATCGCACCAGCTCGTATGGTGCCTGCAACTGCTTGGCTGCTTCGTACAGCTCGTCTTCGCTCATCGATACCAGGCGGCGTATCTCGCTCTGTATCAGTCGCATGTGGCTCACTGCCTGCACCACATCGCCTGTGCCTGGCTCGCCTTTGGTACGGATCATGGTGGCGCCTTCGGCAATGCGTCGCAAGGCCTCTCCCAGGTTTTTGGCACCGCATACGAAGGGCACGTCGAACTTGGTCTTGTCGATGTGGTAGATATTGTCGGCAGGCGACAGCACCTCGCTCTCGTCGATGTAGTCGATTTCGATAGCCTGCAGTATCTGTGCTTCGGCAATGTGTCCGATGCGGCATTTTGCCATGACGGGAATGGTGACGGCCTCTTGTATGCCGCGTATCATCTTGGGGTCGCTCATGCGCGAGACGCCGCCAGCTGCACGTATGTCGGCTGGGATGCGCTCAAGAGCCATTACTGCACAAGCTCCTGCCTCTTCGGCAATACGGGCCTGTTCGGGAGTAGTCACGTCCATGATAACACCGCCCTTCAGCATCTGAGCCAACTGGCGGTTTAGGTTTTGTCTTTCGTTCATTGCTTGATTATTTTCTGTTGTGTTTGTATTCGCTTGGAGAGAAGCCTCTCTGTTTTTTGAAGAATCTCGACAGATGAGCCTGCGATGAGAAGCCGAGGCGCTGGGCAATGTCCTTCAGCGGACGGTTAGTTGAAGATAGGAGCGAGGCGATTTCGGTAGTAATGCGCTCATCGATGATGGCCTTGGGCGAACGGTCGACGATACGGCGGGTGACCTGTCCCAGATAGCGGGGGCTGACGTTGAGTTGCTCGGCATAGAATGCCACGTCGGCATAGCGGTTGAAATAGTGCTCTACGGCATCAAGAAACTGGTTGTAGAGTTCTTCGCTCCGGCTGTTGCCGTCGGCGTAGTCGGCAGGCAGCTGTTTCAGATAGGCCTGTGCGTGGCGCATGGCATTGCCCACCTCTTCTTCGAGACTCAGATAATAGGCCAGGGCCGACCCCAGCTGGTTGGCGTGACCGTGGCGGCGAGGACCGATGGGAAGGTCGGAAGGAGCCAGCACGATGGTACACAGGGGTATCAGCTCGCGCTGGATGGTCTCGTACACCTTCTGGCTGACCAGCTGCTCGCCCTTGGTAGAGTTGAGCACGGGCGCATAGATGATGTGTCGCGGTTTGTAGCGGCGCAGCACATCGGCCAGTGCCTCCACCACATCGATGCGTCGCAACAGTCCAATCTTGACGATTTGCGGCTGAAGGTCGTTGATGATGGCTTCCACCTGCTGGCGTACCACCGATGCCGGCAGGTCGTGGAACTCTTGAATGCCCAGGGTGTTCTGCACGGTGATAGAGGTGATAACCGATGCTGCCATGCCCCCCAGCTCATGGATGAGCCGGATGTCGGCCTGCACACCTGAGATGCCGGTACCGTCGCTACCTGTTATGGTGAGTATTGTCTGATTCATTACGGATGCAAAGGAACAAAAAAAATGTGGAAACCGCCAAGCAATGTTCCGCTTATGATAAAAGAAAACGCAGTTTGGCAAAACATTGGCAAGTAAGCAGGGTAATGGATTTCGTCTTAGAAATTCGTTTAATTTCTATTACTGTCCGCTAAACATTGAGTCATCAGACAAAAATTAGGGCTGTCACCACTCCAAGGTGTCAGCCCTTTTGGTGTACGCTCAGCATGAGCATTAGCTAATGGGTGCAAGTCCCGAGCGAGCCCTAATAGCGGGAATCGCATAGCCCAAGGCAAGGGTGTCCATCGTGAGGTGGTAATCGACTTGTCGCTTCGCTCGTCGAAGAATCTGAAGGAAGCCGGCGGCAAACATCTGGTCTGACGAACAGAAACTTCATACAAGGCATATGCCCGTGGGTAAGGTTGCTACACAAACTAAAGCCCAATAGCTATTCGGAACGGGTGGTGTAAATGAAGCAGACATAAGATGGAAAGTTAATGCCCTTATCTGAGGAGGTCTCGCAGACGAGCAGAAATGCAAGTAGTAACAACGAACTGCGAGAAGTCAGCAGAGGTCGTAGTATCTAAAGCACGTGTGCTTATGGGGAAGGACCGAATCGTGCAGTGCAATAGTAAATGACTGCTACCTGTAAGAGTCCTTTGTAGTCAGATGTTCGAAAGAAGCTCTCTAATCACACGATAGGACGGAATCCGACAATAGATTGGAAGTGACGTTTCTCTACGGGATGGCTGAAAACAACTTGCCACACATCGTGAGATGAGAAAGCACGAAACCGCCGTATGCCGAACGGCACGTACGGTGGTGTGGGAGGTCGGTAAACGTGAAGTAGGAGGTAAACACTTCTATCAGCGTTTACCTCCTACCCGATGTTTAATATTGGGTTATTCATCCGCTCACTGCTCTTCTTCTGAATTCAGCACAGGTGATGGCTGTGGCTACGGCTACGTTCAGTGACTCCGTGGTTGGACGGTCGGAGGGGTAGTTGGGGATGAATAATTTGTCTGTTACCAGTGCTTCTATATCGGTGCTGATACCCTTGCCTTCGTTGCCCATGACGATGATGCCGTGAGGGGTGAGAGTACACTCATAGATGTTCTTGCCATCAAGGAATGTTCCGTAGATGTGGGTGTCCAGAGAGGCTACCTCTGTCAGGAACTCTGTCAGATTTGTATAATGAATTCTAACTCTGGCAATGGCGCCCATTGTAGCTTGGATGGCTTTGGGATTGAAAATATCAGCGGTTTCTGTCGAGCAGATGATGTCCTCTATGCCAAACCAGTCGGCCAATCGGCAGATGGTGCCCAGATTGCCAGGGTCTTGTACTCCGTCAAGGGCAAGTACCAGTTTTGTACGGCAAGTTTCCGTCGTTGGCAATTCCCAATGGGGTAGGGGAAAGAGAGCCAAGACCTGCTGAGGGTGCTGCAATAGGGAAGCACTCTTCAGTTCCGTCTCGCTCACGATATCCACCGGGCACGACACCTGTGTGTGAGATATCCATTGCTCCGTATGGCACAGATACGTGGGTGTATGGCCAGCAACTAGTAGTTCGCCCACCAACTTATGCCCTTCTGCCACGAAGAGCCCTTCCTGACGGCGATATTTCTTTTGCTCCAGAGAATGGATTTGTTTGATACGAGCCTTGCTAAGCATTTATCCTATTGCAATAAGTTTAATTTCGAAAATCAAGGTAGAATTACCAGGTATAGGACCAGATGTTTTGGCGCCATATCCCATATTGGCAGGAATGTATACCAACCAATGGTCGCCAATATGCATGCCTAGCAATGCAATTTGAAATCCATTGATTAGTTCGTTCACACGAAATGCCTCTGGACATTTTCTGTCGAAGGAGTTGTCAAAGACCTTGCCATTGATGAGCGAACCCTTGTAATGGCAGGTAACTATGCTACGCGAGCCCACAGAACCACCACCGGTACCTTCTTCCAGTACCTTGTAGAAGATGCCACCACGCAGACCCTTTACGCCCTCCTGCTGTGCTATGTCCTCAAGGAATTTCTCGTTTTGCAAACGGTATTCTTCTTTATTCTTTTTAGCCATGTCGGGGAGTTACTTGTTGTTGATAACCAAGGCTGCTATTACACCTGGCACCCATCCACACAGAGTGAGCAATAGCGTGATAAGAATTGAACCGCATCCCTTGTCCATCACGGCCAATGGGGGGAAGATGATGCACAATAGTACACGTAGTAAACTCATAGTTTTTCTCTTTGTTATATTAATGTATTCTTGTTTCTTGTGGGCAAAGGTACTGATTTTTTTTGAGAGTAAGAGCCTCTGTTCATAGAAAAGAGGGCAATACGGCTCATCGTAGCCGTTGCCCTCTTTGCTTAGGATGATATAATGTATCTGATTCGCTACTTAGTTCTGGAACTTGTGCATGCCTCTCAGCATATGGCGCAGGTCGCTCAGTAACTCTTGTGACTCTTGTGATATGTTCAGCAGCACGGTCATAGCCTCTATGTTAGAGCCAGCATGGTGCAAGCTGTCAATGATGCCCTTACGGTAGGCTGATAGTTTTGTTTGCAGAGAAGATGCATCCGTGCGTAGCAATTCTATCTCGTCCGTCAACCTGGACTTGAGCATTTCCTCGGTGCGAGCATATAGTTTTACCACCTCGTCTCTCAAAGGAAGGAATTCGCGAGCATCATTCATGGACACAGGAGTAAAGTTGTTGCCCACGTGTTCCAGACAAGGTTCATTCAGACGTTTCAGGCTGTATAACATTTGCGATACCGAGTTGTTGGCCAGGAAGTACCAGGTGTTGTGCTCAATGGCTATCATGTGATCTACACGGCGCATGCCTATGATTTCGCGTCTACGCTGACGTTTGAACTCTTTTCTTTCGTCAGTGATATATTCGCCCATGCGCCTCAGCACACGATAGTCTTCCTGGAAGAAAGCATTCGTAGCCTTGAGATATGTTTCTTTTACAAACTCAATGCGTCGGCTGTTATTCTCCTTGACATGCTCGCATAGCAGTTGCCATATCTGCGCCTTGTCGTCTGTCTGTATCATAGCCTTGAAGATGGCATCTGTAGTCTCGTCGGCTTTCTTCTTGCCCACCATGGTTTGACTCTTGATGAGCATGAATACCACCAATGCTATGGCTAGAATCATTGCCACAAAGTTGCCAAAGTACAGGATGTTGGTCATGATGTAGCAGAAGATGAAAGCCACACCAGCTGTGATAAACCATCCACCAATCACGCTTATTACACCCGTGATGCGGAATACGGCGCTCTCTCTGCCCCATGCTCTGTCTGCCAATGAAGTACCCATTGCCACCATGAAGGTAACGTACGTGGTAGATAGAGGCAACTTAAGCGATGTACCCACGGCCACTAATATACCAGCCAGTACCAGGTTGATAGATGCTCTGACTAAGTCGAATGCAGCACCATCTTCCAATTTTACATCGTCTCTCTGGAAGCGAGAATCCACCCACTTGCCCACTCTTGCAGGTATGATAGAGGCTATGCCTTGTGCCAACTTGGATGTGTGGCGCACCAATGTACGAGCCACTCCAGAGCTGCCAAACATCTCGTCGCCAGCACCCTGACGTGACAGGTCTACCGAGGTCTTTACCACGTTTTGTGCCTTCTTGGAGAATACCAGTGATAGTACCATTATCATACCAGCCAATATTAGATATATAGTTGGTGTCTTTGCCTCGTTCATCAGACTTGTCATCAGGAAAGCATCTGCATTGCCATTGCCATTGGCGCGGAAGTCATTCAGTGCGTCAAGACCAGTCAGGGGAATGCCCACAAAGTTTACCAAGTCGTTGCTGGCAAATGCCATAGCCAAGGCAAAGGTGCCGAGCAATACCACCAGCTTCAATACGGGTACCTTCACAAGGCTCAGTAGCGTCATTATCGTACTGAATATCAGCGCACCGCCACCCAGTAGCATCCATGTATTCTCGTCAATGAAGGTCTTTAGCTCTGGTGTCATCAATGTGGTTGTTTTCAATCCCTTAACCAGCAGGAACCATGCTATTGACGTAACCGAAATACCTGCAAAGATACCACTCTTGATGGCAGAACCCATCAACGAACCCACTTGAGGATTGGTGCTAGTGCTCTTGTTGCCTACACGATAGGTAAAGGTAAATACCAAACGTGTCAACCATTGTACCAGGGTACCAAAGAAGAAGGCTATTGCCACGCTCAGGAAGATACCCAATACCACGCTGATGGCCTTTTCCGTATTGAGCAGTTCGCCCAAGCCCAGCAAAGTACCGTCAGGTCCAGTTGCCTCATTGATAATCTTCAGGATGGCCAAGGCAAAGGCGCCACCCAATAGCTCAAACACCAGCGAAACGGTGGTAGATGTAGGCATGCCCAGCGTATTAAAGATGTCCAGCAGGATAACGTCCGTCACCATCACAGCCAGAAATACACACATTACCTCATAGAACGTGAAGTACTCGGGCATCAGAATACCATGTCTTGCTATGTCCATCATACCGTTACTCATAGCAGCACCAGCAAACACACCAATGGCCGAAACCGCCATAATGGTACGGAAACGAGCTGCCTTGGCTCCGATGCCCGAATTCATAAAGTTCACGGCATCATTGCTCACACCAACTACCAGGTCGAAGATAGCCAGGATAATCAAAAATCCAACAATTAGTTCAAACATACTTTTTTATATTTAAATGATATCTATTTGCTATTCGCACAGAGAAAATTTCACGATGCAAATTTATTGCCAAGATATTACAATCCTTTAGCATAGATGTTACAATTGTGTTACAAAGTCGTTTCCTTATCTTAATCTTCACTACTTTTTGCGTAGAGTCAGCGGAGACATAATAGTCTACTCATAGCTCTTGAGAAGCAAGAATGGAGGTATAAAAAACTCAAAAATGTATGTTTAACACTTAAAATAGCACTTTTTTAATAAAAATAGCCTCAAAAGTTTTGTTGATTCAAAAATATGTTATACCTTTGCACTCGCAAACGGGAAACAACAACACTTCCCAATAGCAAATAAGCGTCCTTAGCTCAGTTGGTAGAGCAATTGACTCTTAATCAATGGGTCCCGGGTTCGAGCACCTGAGGGCGTACAAAGCGACTACTTCGGTAGCCGCTTTTTTTTGTATTTGGCCATGGGATTTAGGTTTACTTCTGCCAATCCTCAGCGTTCTGTATCCTTGTTTACCCTCTTTACTATGTGTATGCTGGCTTCATAGAGGAGCCACATGGGCATGGATACGAGGAGGAGAGTAAATACATCGGAGGTGGGGGTGATGATGGCTGCCAGAATCAGAAGGAAGACTATAACGTGGCGGCGATAGTGTTTCATCATTTGGGCACTGATGATTCCCATCTTGCCCATAATCCAGCAGAGGATGGGGATTTCGAATATCACTCCCATGGAGAGACTCATCATGATAAGGGTGTCTATATAGGACTCTATGGTAACAGTGTTTTCTACAATGTTACTGATTTGGTAGCTGCCCAAAAATCTGAAGGTGAGGGGGAAGATGAGAAAGTATCCGAGCAATATGCCCATCAAGAACATGATGTAGCCCCAACCTATTAGTTGCCAAGCATAGCGGCGTTCATGCTTATAGAGTGCTGGCGAGATGAAGCGGCAGACAAGGTATAGTATATATGGTGATGAGAGGAGCAATCCCACACCAAGCGATGTCTTGACGTGAATGAGGAACTGTTGGGCAAGCCCCGTATTTATTAGTCGGACGGTGAGTGGGGATAATACTTCAACTTGCTCCACGCCGAAGACATTCGCCAAGCGCTCCAGTATGCGGTAGGTGACGAATGTATTGCCTTGCGGAGCAAGTATGATGCTGAAGAGGGTATCTTTGAAGAGGAATACTATGATGCCACAGATTACCGTTGCTATGACAGAGCGTATGATACTGCCTCGTAGTTCCTCCAAGTGGTCCCAAAAGGTGAGATTGTCGTTCACGCTATTTCTTCTTGTCTTCTTCTCCTTCTGGCTGGCTATCGTCCTTGCCATTCATGCCATCTTTGAAGCTGCGAACTCCCTTGCCCAAACCCTTCATGAGTTCGGGAATCTTTTTTCCTCCAAAGAAGAGTAGTACTACCAATGTTATTATTATCATCTCTTGAAGACCTATTCCAAACATAGTTTTTTTGATAAAATATTTTGTTTTGTGTAAAAATCTATTTGTGCACGAAGTGGCTGATAGCATTGTACATGTCACTGAGCGAGCTTAGCGGCAGGCATAGTTGTTCCACAGGACAAACTCCAGTATGTGTGCGATTGATAATGTTGGGCACGAGGGTGTCATATGTGACATTCATATTGTGTTCGGTGAGCAAATCCAGTGCTGGCTTGCTGATAACTGTGGCATATACACCGGCGACCTTGCCCAATATCATCAGGGCAGCAGCGCCCTTGCCCACCACCTTGTCTGCCACCAAGGCATTGCAGAGAAACTCTAGTCTTTCCTCGTACAGGGAGAGCAGGTCCTGAACTCCTTGACGAGAAAAGGTTTGGGTTTCTACGCCGTTCCTTACTACGCAGGAATAATTGTCCTGGTGAAGGAGTTGGGTGATTTCCGATAACTCAGAATTAATGCTCATCAGAGTATATCCTGCTTAAGTTTTTCTACGAAGCTATCTATCTTGTGCAATTCTTTGGCAATGTCGATGCGTTGTGGACAATGGCTTTTGCACTTGTTGCAACCGATGCAATGGTTGGCCTGTCTCAGCTTAGGCACGCTACGGTCATAGCCAACGAGGAAGGCACGACGGGCCTTGCGATAGTTCTCGTCCTGCTGGCTCTCGGGTACATTGCCCTCGTTGACGCACTTGTTGTAATGCAATAGTATGGCAGGAATGTCTATGCCGTAGGGGCAAGGCATGCAGTACTTGCAATCGTTGCAAGGGATGGTGGGGTATTGCTCCATCAGCTTGGCAGTATCATAGAGGAACTGGTTTTCTTCTTCAGTAAGAGGAACCAATGGAGAGTATGTACGCACATTGTCCTGCAGATGTTCCATATATGTCATACCGCTCAAGACGGTGAGCACATTGGGCCAACTGCCTGCAAAGCGGAATGCCCACGATGCTACGCTGCTATCGTGCTTGCGCTGCTTGAGTCGACCCACGATATGGTCTGGCACCTTGGAGAGACGACCACCCAGAAGTGGTTCCATAATCATATTGGGGATGCCACGCTTGGCCAATTCTGTATATAGATATTGAGCACCGATACCGCTGCCCTTGGCTATATGCCAATCTACATAGTTCATTTGTATGAGTACGAAGTCCCAATGGTACTTGTCGTGCAATGCCAGCATCTCGTCGAACACCTCCTTTGAGCCATGGAACGACCATCCAAGGTGGCGTATGCGTCCAGCCTTGCGTTCTTCCATGAGGAAATCCAGAATGCCATTGTCCACGTATCTCTTGCGGAATGCTTCCATGCCACCGCCACCGATGGAGTGGAGCAGATAATAATCTATGTAGTCAACCTGCAACTCGGAGAAGGAACGATGGTACATGGCGAGAGAGTTCTCGCGAGAGGAGTCGGAGAAGTTGGACAACTTGGTGGAGACGTAGTATGACTCGCGTGGGTGGCGCTTGAGGGCATTACCAGTGGCTCTTTCCGACCATCCTTGTACGTATACTGGTGATGTGTCGAAGAAGTTGACACCATGCTCAATTGCATAGTCAACAAGACGGTTTACCGCCTCTTGGTCAATCATGTCGCCCTTGCCGTTAGGATTAGGGATGGTGGGCCATCGCATGCAACCATATCCGAGAAGGGATACCTTGTCATTGCCAAGACCAGGGAAACTACGATATGTCATCTTGTCCGTTGGGACGGGACCTAATTCAGAGGAAGTATTGTCGGAGCCGTTCTTTGATACACATCCATGCAAGGCTGCGGTGGCGGTACTGATGCCTACTATTTTGAGGAATTCGCGTCTATCCATATTACTTAGTTTGTGCTAGCTAATAGATTGTGTGTGTTTAGGAGTAATGGAGAGGAATATTAAATGGTGCGATGCACTTCGTGTCCCTCAACATATATAGCCGAGAAGGGGCGTGCAGGACATAGATTCTCGCAAGCGCCACAACCGATACAACGCTCGGTGTTGATTACGGGCATCTGTTTGCGTCGTCTGCCTTTACCACCTTCATTAATGGGTACCATTTGAATGGCACCAGCAGGACAATGACGAGCACAATTGCCACAATGGGTGCCGCTGGTCATAGAGATACAGTTCTTTTCTATCAATACGGCATGACCTATCTGACGAGATGACTTGTCCTCGCGACTGATAGGTTTGATGGCACCAGTGGGACATACGTCCGAACACTTGGTACATTCGGGACGGCAATAACCTCGCTCATATGACATTTCTGGTTGAGTGAGTCGTTCCAGATTGGAAGAAGGACGAAGTACGTCATTAGGACAAGCCGATACACACAATTGGCACGATGTGCAATGCTGAGCGAAATGGCTTGCACTCAAGGCTCCGGCAGGCAGAATGTGTTGCTGGCGCTTAGGAGCAACCTTGTCTTCTATGGCCGCCAAACCGCCATCCACCTTCATCTTCTGAGCCTTGATGGTACTTGCTGCCACTAGCATAGCACCAGAGGCAAGGAAAGCACGGCGAGAAGCAGAGGGTTCAGCCTCGTTGCTAGTAGAATCGGAGCACTTGGAACAGGTATTTTGTGAGGCATGGGCATAACGGATGGCACCCTTCTTGCACTTGCCAATGCAATCCATGCATGCCACGCATCGGCTCATGTCCACCTGATGAGATGCCACGTCTATGCATGATGCCTTGCAATTCTTGGCGCAAAGTCCGCAATCAATGCACTTGTTGGTATCAATAATGGGGCGTAGCCATGAGAAACGAGACAAGAAGCCTAACGCTGTGCCTACGGGACAGATAGTATTGCAATAGGTGCGACCACCGCGCCATGCCAGTACTATCAGCACAAGCAATGTAGCTACGGCTATGCCCAGTGTGATGCTGCTCTTGAACCACACCTCGGTCTCGTAGAAGGCATAGCTATCGGCTCTTTCTGCCAGATATGCCAGGAAGTTGTTTCCCCACTTCCAGAGGGGTTGCAACAGATTGGAAACTATTCTGCCAAATGCGCTATATGGCGCAATGATAGTGGCAAAGATGCCTCCACCCATGAGCATGGCCACGGTGAATAGTGCCAGCATGATGTATCTGAGCCATGTCTTGGCAGGAGAATATGTGTAGCGATTCTTCTTCGCCTTCTTGCCAAACCATGCAAAGATATCCTGCAACACGCCCAAGGGGCATATCACCGAACAGTAAAGACGACCAAATACCAGGGTGAGAAGAGCCAACGCTATTACCACTCCGAAATTTAATGCTAAGATAGCGGGCAAAAGTTGAACCTTTGCCATCCAACTGAAGTATTCGTGCATGGTGCCCGTAAAGTCGAGAAACAACAATGTGATAGGCACAAAGAAGAGGATAGCCAGAGTGATTCTTAGTTTCCTGAGCATATTATTTATATATTATGTGAATTATCCGAATTTGTACTTTCTACGCTTCCGAAATACGTTTTAGGGGTTTGAAACCCACTTCGCAGTATGCAAATATATCTTTCTTTTCGGAAAAACGTATTTATTTTTTTTAGAAAATCGCATTTTGTGCTCTAAAACATATTTCCAAAGAGTGGCAAGTGCTATTTTCGCATAGGCAAAAAAAATAAGGATGCGCATACATCCTTACTTATTCTAACACTCGCACGGGAAGAGAGGCTCGAACTCCCGACACCTGGTTTTGGAGACCAGTGCTCTACCAACTGAGCTATTCCCGTGTGTTTTTCGAGTGCAAAGGTAAACAAATATTCTGTAATAAGGGCGCTTTGTGGAGATTATTTTCAGTTTTTAGTGCAAAATAATTGTTGATTCACCCCAAAAAGGTGCTTTCTTCAGTGTATCGTATAGGTCTTAATCTAATTTTGTGCCAGAATAGCAATGCCATTACTTACTAATTTTCGTCCTTAACCTGTCTGACGGATTCTATGCCCGGTATGAGACGTATTTGCTCCATGGCACTGAGCATTTCGCCAATGCTATGAATCATGATGGTAACCCTGCACTCCACGATGCAATCCTTGGTGCTGATGGAAAGCGAATCCATATTGAGGTTCAGCTTGTCGGCAATCTCCGATGTCAAATCCATAAGCATTCTGTGCCTGTCCACACCTGTGATAGCAAGGGTGATGGGATAGGTGAAGCCCACACGATTGATGGTAATGGACGTGGGAGAATGAACCACCACTGGTGGTGCAGAAGCATCCTCGGCATAGTTGACGCTAACCACCTCGTCACCAAATTTGCTGGCCAATCGGATAGCCTCCGGACATGAACGGTGATGCAGCATGATGTCTTCAAATTCGGATGTATGCTTGAGCACGCCACGTGTGCGTATACCAATTACTTCGCTACCAGGAAGCGGTTTGCATATTGGGCATCGACACACACCACCTCTGAGCAATCTTCTCTCTATGAGGAAGAGTCGAAGATAGCGTTTGGCCAGGTATGTCTGACAATGATTTATCCAATCCTTTCTTGGATGAGCCTCTGGCGAGGTGATAAGTTTCACGCAATCGCCTCCATGAAGAACCGTCTTTACGCTGGACAATACACCATTCACATAGGCATAATGCGCATGAGCACCAAAGTTGTCGCCTTGTTTGAAGGCGTAGTCAATGACCGTGCTATCCTTGGGCAGAATGAAGCTTTCGCCATTGGGAGAGAATACGGTGATGTCATCATAGTAGAGGCTAGTGGAGATGTGCTCCAGGAAATGCTCTTCATTGCCTTGGAAGGTGATGTCTTTCAGTACTTTACGGAATCTCTTTACCCAATTGCCTATGTTGCTGCCAATCTCGTTGATACAACCCACCTGGCTTGCACGAACCATAGCCTCAGAACATATTTGCACATCCTCCCATACACCTTGATTGGAGAGCAGCATCAGACGGAGGCACTGATAGGAATTCTCCTTTGGTTGCTCAATCTGATTGATAAAGGTGCCTGGACGCTCGCGGAAGTCTCTGGTAAGAAGATTGTATATCTTCAGACAAGTTTCCTTGTCGGTAAGAGGGTCGTCCATGGTATCCTCCCAGAAGGTGATACGAACATAGTAACGATTGGGCAAGTGCCAGAAGTCCGTCTTCTGTTGCTTCATACGGCGCCAGAGAGAGTAGGGACGTCGCCAGAAGGTTTCCACCTTGCACTGAATGCCATGGTCTTTCAGAGTGCCGAGAACGTCTTTGCAGAAGATTTTCAGTCGCTCCTGATTGTTTTGCTCGTCCTCCTTTATCCATCTCTCAATGTCGCCATATTCTATTCCGCAACGATATTTGAAAGAAAGGTTTTCGAGGTCTGACTTTACTTCAAACAAACCAAGTCTATTGGCTAATGGCGCATAGAAGCAATCGGTCTCTCCTGCAATCTTCATCTGTTTGTCAGGACGCATGGATTGCAGGGTGCGCATATTGTGCAAGCGGTCACTGATTTTCACCATCACCGCTCTGATGTCATAGTGCAGAGAATCCAGAATCTGCTGATAGTTGTCCACCTGCTTGGTGGTTTGATAAGTCTCCTTTTTTTTCTTGGTGACAACATTGACAAGACCTGCCACATCGTTGCCAAAGATTTTTCGGATGTCCTCCACCGTGTATGGTGTGTCTTCCACCACATCGTGCAAGAAGGCAGTTATCACGGTGTTGGCATCCAGTTGCAACTCCTTTGCCGCAATCAATGCCACGGCAATGGGGTGCAGGATATATGGTTCGCCAGATTTGCGTTTCTGAGGTGCATGAGCTTTCTTGGCCAAAGCAAAAGCCTCTTGTACGCGATGGTAATCTTCATCGGTAATACGTGGACGAACAGCATCGAATACTTGTTGTGCCAAATCGTTGACTATCTTATCGTAATCCATAAGAAAGATGTTATTGACGTGGTTAATATGTTGTTTCTGCCAACAAAGTTAGACAAATTTATAATTTATTAAGAATATTTGATGCATATTTTTGCCTTCAATGTTATTTTTATGTAACTTTGTGCGCGTTAGGATATTAATATAGAGAGATATCCAATGTAAAATCTGTCAAATAAAAATAAAAAATATAATGAAAGCATTTGTATTTCCCGGTCAGGGAGCCCAATTCACAGGAATGGGTAAGGAATTGTATGATACAAACGAAACAGCAAAAGAATTAATGGAAAAGGCCAATGATATTCTTGGTTTTCGTTTGACGGACATTATGTTTGAGGGAGACGCTGAGGCATTGAAGCAGACAAAGGTTACTCAGCCAGCCGTATTCTTGCATAGCGTGGTTATGGCAAAGTGCATGGGCGATGCATTCCACCCGGATATGGTGGGCGGTCACTCCTTGGGCGAGTTCAGCGCCTTGGTAGCGGCTGGTGCTCTTGACTTTGAAGATGGTTTGAAATTGGTATATGCACGTGCTCTTGCCATGCAGAAGGCGTGCGAGGCAGCCCCTGGCGGTATGGCAGCAGTAATGCGATTGTCTGACGAAGAAATAGAACGTATTTGTGCCGAGGTTTCTGCAGAGGGTAACAAGGGGGTAGTTGTAGCAGCCAATTATAACTGTCCTGGCCAGTTGGTAATCAGTGGTAATGTGGAGGCGGTACAGAAAGCATGCGAGAAGTTGCTGGAGGCAGGAGCACGACGTGCTCTGTTATTGCCCGTGGGCGGTGCATTCCATAGCCCCTTGATGCAACCCGCCAAGGAAGAATTGGAAGCAGCTATCGAGGCAACCACCTTCCACACACCAGCATGCCCCGTGTATCAGAACGTGGATGGCAAGGCTCATACCAATCCAGAGGAGATAAAGCAGAACCTCATAGCTCAGCTCACGGCCAGTGTCCGCTGGACACAAGAGGTGGAGGCGATGGTTGAGGCAGGCGCGACAGAGTTTGTAGAATGTGGCCCCGGACAGGCATTGACAGGTATGATTACCAAGATTGCCAAGGGTGTAACGGTGGAACATGCTTAAAATATATTGTAACAGTTTTTATTATGAATATATATCAGGTTTTTACAAGATTATTTGGTGCTAATTCGGAGAACCCAGTTCCCAATGGTAGCAAGACACAGAACGGTTGTGGTACAATGTCTGCTTTTACAGCTAAGGCTTTGGCAGAAATCAAGTCAATGGGCATTACCCATATCTGGTACACAGGTATCATTGAGCATGCCACACAGACAGATTACGGACGTTATGGTATCAGAAAAGACCATCCCGAGGTGGTAAAAGGACGTGCAGGTAGTCCCTATGCTATCAAGGATTATTACGATGTAGACCCCGACATAGCCACAAAGGTGCCCGAGCGCATCAAGGAATGGGAAGCATTGATAGAGCGTACCCACAAGGCTGGTATGAAGGTGATTCAGGACTTTGTGCCCAATCACGTAGCGCGAGAATATCATTCTGATGCATGTCCTGAAGGATGTCTTGACTTGGGCGAGGGTGATGATACTTCATTGTCTTATTCTCCAGAAAACAACTTCTATTATCTAGGAGAACCTTTGCATCTGGACAATATCTTGAGCGAAGAGGAACGTAGTAATATTTGTCTTTACACAGAGAATCCCGCAAAGGCCACAGGCAATGATGTATTCTCTGCATGGCCAGGAAGAAACGACTGGTATGAAACTATCAAGCTGAACTATGGCCCCAATACCTACAAGAAGATGCTTCACATCCTGCTCTATTGGGCAGCAAAGGGAGTAGACGGCTTCCGTTGTGACATGGCAGAAATGGTACCCGTGGAGTTCTGGGAATGGGTTATTCCTCAGGTCAAGGCACAATATCCCGATATCATTTTCATTGCCGAGGTGTATAATCCTCAGTTGTATCGCGACTATATCTTCCGTGGTCATTTTGATTATCTTTATGACAAGGTTGGATTGTATGACAAGTTGAAAGCCGTAACAGCAGGATGGTGCTCAGCAAGAGAGATTACCTCATGTTGGCAAAGTGTGGAAGATATCCAGGGACATATGCTCAATTTCCTGGAGAATCATGACGAGCAGCGTATTGCCAGCGACTTCTTTGCCGGTGATGCATTGAAGGGTAGACCTATGTTGCTTGTGAGTACTTTGATGAATACCAATCCCATGATGATATACTTCGGTCAGGAATTGGGTGAAAAGGGTATGGATATCGAAGGATTCTCTGGTGAGGACGGTCGTACCACCATCTTTGACTATTGGACAATAGATACCATACGTCGTTGGAGAAATAGCGGAAAGTTTGACGGCGCATTGCTCACAGATGAAGAGAAGAAACTAAAAGAGTATTACACTCAGGTATTGCGTCAGGCAGAGGAAGAACCAGCCTTCAAGGAGGGTCTTTTCTGGGATTTGATGTACGTGAATGGTCATCTCGACAGACAGTATGCTTTTTTGCGTAGCGATAAGAGCAAGACATATCTGGTTGTGGCTAATTTCTCTGGTGAAAGCATTACCACCGACATACGTATTCCTGCAGATGCCGTAAGAGCCTTGATGCCAGAGTCAGAGAAGGTAAAGAATAACCTGGCGCACGATGTGATTGTTTCCGTCAAGGTAAAGGCATGGGATGGCCTTGTGAAGAAGGTGAAATTATAGCTTCACGTAAGATTAATGCAATAATTACATGAACTTAGTTTTGTGCCCAGGGGCAATTATTACCTACGGGTACGAGCTAAGTTCAGATAAACAATAATTTTTATGAGTACCACAAATAATACAAGCCACCTACATCTAGTGATTATGGCAGGTGGTATTGGTAGCCGTTTTTGGCCCATGAGCACACCAGAGCGTCCCAAGCAGTTTGTAGACGTACTGGGTACTGGTCGTACATTCATTCAGATGACAGTGGACCGTTTTCAGGGTATTATTCCCGCAGAGAACGTTTGGGTAGTTACCAGCCAAGCCTACAAGGACATAGTGGCAGAGCAGTTGCCCGAGATTCCTGCACAAAACATCTTGTTAGAACCATGTCGCAGAAACACCGCACCTTGTATCGCCTATGCGGCATGGCGTATCAAGAGCATGGATGCCAAGGCAAATATTGTGGTTAGTCCTTCAGACCATTTGGTGTTGAATGTTCAGGAATTCCAGCGTGTCATAAAGAGCTGCTTGGATTTTGCTTCATCATCAGACGCAATTATCACACTTGGTATGAAACCCACACGTCCAGAAACGGGTTATGGTTACATCCAAACGGACATGTCTTGTCCTTCAGTGAGCAATAAGGAAATGTTCCGTGTAGATGCTTTCCGTGAGAAGCCCGATTTGGCTACGGCAGAGAAATATATCACTAAGCCCAATATGCTATGGAATGCTGGTATTTTCGTATGGAATGTAAATACCATTGTCAATGCTTTCCGTGTGTATGCTCCCGAGATTAACGAAATATTCGAAAATCTATTGCCAGTATATGGTACGGAAAAGGAGCAGGAGGTAGTCAATGAAGAATTCCCCAAGTGTGAAAGCATATCTGTTGACTATGCAATATTGGAGAAGTCGGACGAGATATTCTGTATGCCAGCCAGCTTTGGATGGAGCGATTTGGGCACATGGGGCTCATTGCGTGAAAACGTAGCTCGCGACAACAATGGTAATGCTATCATTGGCGATAATGTGCAGATATATGAAACTCGCGGTTGTGTGGTTCATTGCACCGAAGAGCGTAAGGTTATCATTCAAGGTTTGGAAGATTGTATCGTAGCAGAGAAGGACGATACCCTGCTTATCTGCAAACTTTCAGAAGAGCAGCGCATTAAATTATTTTCAGAAAAATAAACATCAACTCAATATAATTTAAACCCACATATTATGGAAAAGCGTAAGGTAGCACTGATTACAGGTGTTACAGGTCAGGATGGTAGTTACCTCAGTGAATTTCTCATTGAGAAGGGATATGATGTACATGGAATAATCCGTCGCAGTAGTGTAGATTACCGCGAACGTATTGCTCACTTGGAAGGTCACCCTCAATTTCATCTTCATTACGGAGATATGGGCGACTCAATGTCGTTGGTAAAGGTTATCGACAAGGTTCGTCCCACAGAGATTTATAATCTGGCGGCACAAAGTCATGTGCAGGTCAGTTTTGATGCACCAGAATTTACCGCCGATGTTGATGCCACTGGTGTATTGCGAGTGCTAGAGGCAGTGCGAGCTAATCATTTGGAAAACGAATGCCGCATCTATCAAGCCTCAACATCCGAGTTGTACGGCAAGGTAGAGGAGGTTCCACAGAATGAGAATACTCCTTTCCATCCCTATAGCCCCTACGCCGTAGCCAAGTTGTACGGCTTCTGGATTATCAAGGAATATCGCGAGGCATACAATATGTACTGCTGTTCGGGTATCCTGTTCAATCACGAGAGCGAGCGCCGTGGCGAAACTTTCGTTACTCGCAAGATTACATTGGCTGCTGCTCGTATAGCACAGGGCAAGCAGGACAAACTCCTTTTAGGCAACCTCTCTTCTTTGCGAGATTGGGGTTATGCCAAGGATTATGTAGAGTGTATGTGGTTGATACTACAGCAACCAGAACCCGAGGATTTCGTTATCGCCACAGGTGTGCAGCATTCAGTACGTGAATTTACCTATGCTGCTTTCAAGGCTGCTGGTATCGAACTGAAATTCGAAGGCGAGGAGATGGACGAGAAGGGTATCTGCGTCAATGGTCCTGCCGAACTGCTGGGTAAGACTTTGGTGGAAGTGAGTCCTGACTTCTATCGCCCAACGGATGTGGTAAACCTTTGGGGTGACCCCACAAAGGCTAAGACTAAGCTAGGATGGGACCCTGGTAAGACTACCTTCGAGCAGTTGGTATCTATCATGGTGAAGCACGATATGGAAAAGGTTGCAGCCGACCATGTAGCTAGTGTTATGAGAACCAATCTGGCCGAATACCTGGAAAAGGGCTTGGTAAAGTAACCATATAATTGTTATGGAAAAAGACTCAAAAATATACGTTGCTGGTCATCGTGGTATGGTGGGTAGTGCCATTGTGCGTGAGTTGTATCGTCAGGGATACAACAATATTATCACACGTACCCATGCGGAACTGGATCTTACCAATCAGCAGGAGGTAAATCTTTTCTTTCAGCAAGAGAAACCAGAGTATGTATTCCTGGCGGCGGCAAAGGTGGGAGG
>JAFOCV010000154.1 GCA_017381015.1 Bacteroidaceae bacterium | reverse complement strand
TTGGCAGGCTTCGATGTTAAGGACGTTACTATGACCGACCTTATCAGCGGACGTGAAACTTTGGAGGATGTCAACGTTATTGCCTTCTGTGGTGGTTTCTCTAATAGTGACGTGCTTGGTAGTGCTAAGGGCTGGGCAGGCGCCTTCTTGTACAATCCCAAGGCTAAGGAAGCATTGGATAAGTTCTATGCTCGCGAGGATACACTAAGTTTGGGTGTATGTAATGGTTGTCAGTTGATGATAGAGCTGGGCTTGGTTAACAAGAGCCTTGACACAACCTCTGGCGAGAGCATCCTTGATAGCAAGCGTCTAAGCCAGTATCGCAAGGAGACAGCACAGATGTTGCACAACGATAGTCACAAGTTCGAAAGTACCTTCGTGGCATTGACTATTCCAGAGAATGATAGTGTAATGTTTGGCTCACTCAGTGGATTCAAGATTGGTACATGGGTGGCTCATGGCGAGGGTAAGTTCCGTTTGCCCAAGGCAGAGAGCGAATATAATGTAGTGGCTAAGTTCAACTATAGCGGTTATCCCGGCAATCCCAATGGTTCTGACTATGATGTAGCTGCTATCTGTAGTGGTGATGGACGTCATTTGGCCATCATGCCTCACCCCGAGCGCACCATCTTCCCATGGCAGTGTGGTTACTATCCCGAGGAGCGTCGCTTGACCGACCAATGCTCTCCATGGTTGGAAGCCTTCGTAAATGCTCGCAAGTGGGTAGAAGCTAAGATTAAGAAATAAACAATAATACTGTTAAATGGGCTTGGTGTTCGATAGTGAGTACCAAGCCCATATAAAATATTTCCAACGAAGGATGTTTGAATTGTTCCTTACCTTTGCAAAAATTGGCCTCTTTACCATAGGTGGAGGGTATGCTATGATACCTCTCATCAAACAAACGGTGGTAGACGAAAAGCAGTGGGCAAGTGAAGAAGAATTGATGGACTTGATAGCCGTGGCTCAGTCATGCCCCGGTGTCTTTGCTGTAAACATTAGCGTGTTTATAGGTTATAGGATGAAGCGTTTGCCAGGTGCTGTTATGAGCGCTTTAGGTGCAGCTCTGCCTTCGTTTTTAATAATCTTATGCATTGCGTTTTTCTTTAGAGAATTTCGTGATAATCCTGTTGTGGCGAGAATATTTAAAGGTATTCGTCCGGCCGTGGCGGCTCTGATTGCCGTGCCTGTGTTTAAGATGGCACATACAGCCAAGATTAATATCTATACTATTTGGATTCCCATTGTTTCTGCTCTTGGTATATGGATGTTGGGCATTAGTCCTATATACATTATATTATTAGCAGCCTTGGGAGGATATTCTTATGGACTCCTAAAAAAATGATATTTGTATTACTCTTTATAACATTCTTTCAGATAGGATTGCTGGGTTTTGGAGGTGGATATTCAATGTTGTCCATGATACAAACCGAGGTGGTCACTCGTTATGGTTGGATGACGGTGGGCGAATTTACCGATATGGTGGCGCTCAGCCAGATGACTCCGGGGCCTATAGGTATCAACTCGGCTACATACGTGGGATATACATCTGTGGTCAATGCTGGTTATCCAGAGTGGGCAGGAGTGTTGGGCTCATTACTAGCAACATTCTCGCTAGTGTTGCCACCTTTCGTGCTGATGATAATAATCAGTCGTTTTCTTCTTAGGTATAAAAGCCATCCTGTGGTGGAGAGCGTCTTTCTGGGGCTTCGCCCTGCTGTGGTGGGATTGATAGCGGGAGCTGTTCTTTTGTTATGTACGGAAGAAAATTTTGGTTCGCCCAGCAATAATCCATGGCAATTTTGGATAAGTATAGGTTTATTTGCCTTTGCTTTCGTTGGCCAGCAGATGTACAAAATCAATCCTATAGTATTAATATGTATGTGTGGCGTGGCGGGATTGATACTTTTCTAAGGAAACCTGTTTTATGTCGTAAAATATTAATATTCAGTGAGAGATGCCCTCTGGTGATGGATGTGCACTTGAACTATTTGTAAAAAATATCTAAAAATATCTTACGTTTTGCTTGCGTAAACGAAAAAAACGCTTTATCTTTGCAACGTTTTTAAGGCACAAGCCAAGAAAACACGGGGTGTAGCGCAGTTGGTAGCGCACCTGGTTTGGGACCAGGTGGTCGCCCGTTCGAGTCGGGTCACCCCGACTTTTTTTATTTTATATATTTTGTACGTGAAATAATACTAGATAAGATTATGAAAAAGTATAATTTCAATGCGGGTCCTTCTAAGCTTCCCAAGGAAGTTATGGAAGCTGTTTCAAAGGCATGTATCGAATTCGAAGATAGCGGACTTTCACTAATGGAGATGAGTCATCGCGCTAAGAATTTCCAACCCGTTCTAGACGAAGCTGTTGCTCTGTTCAAGGAATTGCTCAATATTCCTGAGGGATATAGTGTGTTGTTCCTTGGTGGTGGTGCTAGCTTGGAGTTTTGTATGATTCCTTACAATTTCTTGGAAAAAAAGGCAGCATATATCAACACTGGTGTTTGGGCCAAGAAGGCTATGGCTGAGGCTAAGCTCTTTGGTGATTGTGTAGAGGTGGCATGTAGCTCTGATGCAAATTATACCTACATCCCCAAGAACTTTACTATTCCTGCAGATGCAGACTATTTCCATATTACCACAAATAATACTATTTATGGTACAGAGATTCGTAAGGATTTCGATAGTCCCATCCCATTGATTGCGGATATGAGTTCAGATATCTTCTCTCGTCCTGTTGACGTTAGCAAGTATGCAATGATTTATGGCGGTGCTCAGAAGAATTTGGCTATGGCAGGTGTTACCTTTATCATTGTTAAGAATGATGCTCTAGGTAAGGTTACTCGCAAGATACCCACAATGCTTGACTATAGAACTCACATCGATGGTGGTTCAATGTTCAATACTCCTCCCACGGTACCCATCTATTGCGCATTGCAAACCCTCAGATGGATTAAAGCAAATGGTGGTGTAGCAGAGATGGAGCGTCGCGCTATTGAGAAAGCAAATGCTCTTTATGCGGAGATTG
>JAFOCV010000018.1 GCA_017381015.1 Bacteroidaceae bacterium | reverse complement strand
GCGCACGTCACCACCCTGGGTCTGGGCGATTGCGTGGAAAGCCTCACTCTGACCAACGCCAAGTACAAGGTGTACGTGGAGCAGCGCACCGTATCGCGCAGCGCCCTCCGTGGTCCCGAAAGCACCGTACTTCGCCTGGAGATGGATGCCCTCTACAAGTACGTCACCACCGTAGCCTTTGCCCACAACGTGGTGACTCCCAGTGACGACATAGACCACTTCATCTTCTACGTGAACGACATCCTCTCCGAGGTCAACACCTCCTACAACCAGCGCATGGCGCAGAAGAAGAAGGAGGAGGAAGAGCCCACCGGCCCTCAAGAGCCTGAATCCCCTGAATCCCCCTCAGAGCCCGTCGAGGGCTCTGAGGAGGGAGAGGGATAGGAAAGCCTAAGAGGCCCTAGAAAGTCTAGAATCTCTAGAAAGTCTAGATAGTCTAGATAGTCTAGAAAATCTAGAAGTTCTAGAAATCCGAGAAAGCCCTATGAGAGACTAACCGGCTCTGTCAAAAAAAAAGAGGCTCCATTTAAAGCTAAATAGCCTCTGATGCAATATATATCAGAGGCTATCTATACTATCAGAGCCTATCTATACTATCAGAGTCTGTCTATACTATCAGGGCCTGTCTATACTATCAGAGTCTATCTATACAATCAGAGCCTGTCTATACTATCAGAGGATATACGTCTGAGCAGGGTCAGAACTCTTGATTGCGCACTATGTTGCAATTGCATTGCTCCAGAGCATTGATGCACTTGTCTATGTTGTTGGGACGGATGACTACGTTGGCGTTTTCTCCCTTGGCAAAGGCATACATGTATTCAATGAATATCTCGTGCTCTGCCAATTGGTCGAGGATAGTGGCCAGAGAGCCTGCCACGTCTGGACATGCTATGCATACTACGTCTGTGAGCATTACTGCAAAGTTGGCATTGCGCAGAACCTCTACAGATTTTTCCACGTCAGAGACTATCAGTCGCAATATGCCGAACTCGGTGGTTTCTGCCATGCTGAAGGCCAACATGTTGATATTGTTTGCCGCCAAAATCTTGGTTACGTGATTGATTCTTCCGGTCTTGTTTTCCAGAAAAACGGATACTTGTTTTATGGTCATAATATTAGTATTTGCGTTTGTCTATAACATGTTTACCCTTGCCCTGACTGCGTTCGATGCTATTGGGCTCCATTAGTTTGACGTCGGCGCTGATGGTGATGACACTCTTGAGCTTGTCTGCCAATCGTTTTTTCATGGCCAGCATGCTGCCGATATCGTCGCTGAAGAAGTCTTTGCGCACCTCCACCTGTACCTGTAGTGTGTCAAGATTATTCACTCTGTCAACAACGAGCATGTATTGAGGTTCGAACTCGGGCATTTCCAGTATGACACTCTCCACCTGGGATGGGAATACGTTGATACCACGGATGATGAGCATATCGTCGCTTCGGCCCACGATACGACCCATGCGTACTGATGTGCGACCGCAGGCACATTCTCCCTCCATGAGGGTGCAGAGGTCCTTGGTGCGATACCTCAACAGAGGCATGCCCTCCTTGGTGAGGGTGGTGAATACCAGTTCGCCCTGTTGTCCGTGTGGCAATTGCTCCAGTGTGTCGGGATTTATAATCTCGGGGTAGAAGTGGTCCTCGTTGATGTGAGAACCGTTTTGCTCCTGACATTCATATGAAACGCCAGGGCCCATAATCTCGCTAAGGCCATAAATGTTGTAACCCTTGAGACCAAGACGTTCTTCTATCTCCTTGCGCATGTTTTCTGTCCAAGGCTCAGCTCCAAAGGCACCGATGCGAAGATTGATGTCCTCCTTGCTGAGTCCCATCTTGTCCAGTGTTTCAGCCAGATACAAGGCATAGGATGGAGTGCAGGCAATGCCACTGATGTTGAGGTCGCGAATGAGTCGGATGTGCTTGTCGGTATTTCCGGTGGAAGTAGGGATGACGGTGGCGCCAAGGTTTTCTACGCCATAGTGGGCACCCAAACCACCAGTGAACAGGCCATAGCCATAGGCAACGGAGAAGGTGTCATCGCGCTTCACGCCAAAGGCCGTAAGACATCTGGCCATGACCTCCGACCATACGGAGAGGTCTTTTCTGGTGTAGCCAACGATGGTGGGATTGCCCGTGGTACCACTGGAAGCATGTACGCGCACAATCTCGGATGGAGGAGCTGCCTGAAGACCGTAGGGATAGTTGTCGCGAAGGTCTTGCTTGGTGGTGAATGGCAGTTTTACTATATCGCCGATGCTACGGATGTCGTCGGGCGATACATCCATGGCCTGCATCTTGTTTCTATAGAAAGGTACATTATGATAGACGTAATTTACCAGTTTCTGCAATCGTTTGCTTTGCAAGGCATGCATTTCGTCACGGCTCATGCACTCCTTATTCGGATTCCAAATCATGATACTCTAATGGTATGATAATGTTTTAAGTTTTGTCTTAGTTGTCTATTCCTGGTGGTCTTGATGGAAGGCCCTCATGCGTTGTTGCATTACGGGATAAAGTTCTTCACGCATGCGAGAGGTGCAGGCACGCACACCCTGTTGCTCGCTACCTGTAGTGGCAAGGTTGATACTGCTGACACCATAATATAGCAGTTCCTTGAGCAATTCGCCACCGGTCATATTGCCATATCCTATGGTGAAGAAGAAACCATCGCCAACACGTTGGGTGACATCGTGTTCGTAGACGATATGAAAACCATTGTCGGTAAATATTTTCTTCATCTTGTCGGCACGAATGGCGTATTCACGGGTGTCCTCTACGAAGTTGATTTTACCCTCGGTGGAGAGTCTTAGCATCTCGGCATAGGCATATTGGGTGGACGCCGTACAACCGGATGTTATCATATAAAGGATAGAGGCAATGAGCGTCTGACCGAAGACACCAGCATCCTTGTATCTCTCCGAAAGGGCAGGGTAGTGGCGCTCGAACAGTTTGTCGCTGATGCATGTAAGAGCCATACGCTGGCCTGCATAACTGAATATCTTGGATGAAGATAGCATCAGTATGTAATTGTCGGTATATCTCGCTACCGTAGGAGGATAAGGCGGTTGGAACGGATGCCCCATGTCCTGGCGATAATCCATACAGAAATATGCCAGGTCTTCCATGACGATGACATCGTATTGGGTGGCTAGTTGACCGATTATGGCCAGTTCCTCGTCCTCAAGGCATATCCATGCAGGATTGTTGGGATTGGAATACACGATAGCGGCTATGTCTCCATCCTTGAGCATTTCCTCCAATTTATTCCTCAGAGCTGTGCCACGATACTGGTAGATGTCAAACTCTACCCACTCGGCACCAATGACTCTCAATTGGGACTTCTGGATGGGGAAACCAGGGTCGATGAACAAGACCTTGTTTTTACCAGGAATGCGCTGAGTGCAGGCAATGAAAGAGCCAAACGAACCAGCAACGCTACCAACAGTGGGAACACACGAACGGGGAGATATATCTACATCAAGAAAGGCCTTGACAAAGCGAGAGGCAGCATCCTTCAGTTCGGGCACACCAGCAGCAGCTGGGTATTGCGAACCAACACCTCTGTCCAGTGCAGCCTTTTCTGCCTCTACACCATATTGATTGACAGGCAAACCAGGCGACCCTTGGTCCATGCGGATGAATGGTATGCCCGTCTCTTTCTCCAAATATTGAGCCACCAGCAACACCTCGCCTATTGTGGCACGAGAGAGGTCGGCCACATGGCACACGTCAGCAGCCTTAGCCACCAGTTCTTCACTAAAAATCTTCATGACGCGATTATTTGTTAGCTGTATTCAAACCTATGTCAAAGGCCCTGAGGTTGGTCTCTACGATAGCTTCGCCCTTGGCTGCAAAGACACGAGCAACGCTCTCACGCAACTGCTCGGGAGTGAGTATGCCGATGTGTTTTGCCGCCATGCCCAGAAGTATCACATTAGCGCTCTTGGGCATTGTATTTTCCTTGGCCACATCTTCAATGGGAAGAGACATGACGTGGGGGAGAGACGCTAGTTCTGCATTCAGTTGTTGCTCCTCAGGATAATTGGGTATATTCTTGAAAGGATTGGAAGAAGTGACTACCCAACCGTCCTTGTTGAGAAAAGACAAATAGCGAAGAGCCTCCATAGGTTCCATAGAAATAATCAAGTCAGCTTCACCCTGTTTGATAAGGTCTGAATAAATTGTCTCTGATGAAAGACGTAGGTTTGACTGAACATCACCACCACGCTGGCTCATGCCATGCACCTCGGCTTGTTTCAGATTCAAACCGGCTGTAGTGGCAGCATCACCGATGATGGTGGCAATGGTGAGGATACCTTGTCCTCCCACACCTGCTAGTATAATATCTTTTTTCATTGCTGACTCTTCTTTTGTCTTAGTTTGCGTCCTAATGTCTGTATGCATTCGCGACGTGGGATGATAACGGATACTCCCTGGTATTCAATCTCCTGACGTATGATGCGAGTAATCTCGTCCATATTCTTGGGCAAAGGCACCACTACATGGACATGCTCGGGTTCCACACCAAGTGCCAGACATATAGCTTCAAACTTGTTGGTACCGGCAGAGTCCTGACCACCAGTCATGGCAGTGGTGAGATTGTCAGAAACGACAACGGTGATGTTTGCCTTGTCGTTTACGGCATCCAAAAGGCCAGTCATACCGGAATGGGTGAATGTGGAGTCGCCAATAACGGCTATTGCGGGATGCACACCAGCGTCGGCAGCACCCTTGGCCATAGTGATGGATGCACCCATATCCACACAACTGTCAATGGCACGGAATGGAGGCAAGGCACCAAGCGTGTAGCAACCGATGTCACCGAAGATACGAGCATTGCCATACTCGCGGGCAACAGCGTTGAGCGCATTGTACACATCACGATGTCCACATCCCTGACAAAGAGCAGGGGGACGTGGCATCACGTTTTGAGCATCAACAAAGGGTTTGTCTATTTTCACTCCCAAGGCTTCTCCTACGCTGTCTGGTGTCAATTCGCCCATGCGTGGTAACACGCCACTCAGTCGTCCCTTTGTAGGATAATCTGCACCAAGGATTGCCTTTACCTGATTTTCCACCAATGGTTGACCATCCTCTGCCACCAACAAAGCATCACACGATGAAGCCAATTTCCTGATTGCGGCTTCGGGCAGGGGATATTGCGATACCTTGAGCACCGGAATGTTGAGCGACTGAGGATTGTTTTCCATCACATAATTGTATGCAATGCCACATGCAATGACACCCAGTTTTGCTTTTTCAGAAGTGGTAACGCTATTGTTGTATGGAGAGTGCTCAGATGATTCTAACAATGAATCTTGCTTTTGTACAAGGCAAGCATATTGTTTGCGAGCATTTCCAGGGAGCAAAACCCAATGTGTGCGTTCGTTATCGGGAGAAAGCGGATTTTCAGCCTTGCGCTTAGATATAGTAACACCAGCACGAGAGTGAGCCAAACGGGTTACAATACGCATCAGTACGGGTAACTTTTTCTCTTCAGACAATTCGAAGGCGTATGCCATCATATCGTAGGCCTCCTGCTGATTAGAGGGCTCAAGGATAGGAATCATCGCAAAGTTGCCATAGAAACGAGAGTCTTGTTCATTCTGTGAAGAATGCATGGAGGGGTCGTCGGCGGCAAGTACCACAAGGCCACCATTAACACCAGTGATGGCCGAATTGACAAACGCATCTGCTGCCACATTCATGCCTACATGCTTCATGCATACAAGGGCACGCTTACCGGCATATGACATGCCCAGAGCCGCCTCCATGGCCGTCTTTTCATTGCTACACCATCGGCTTCTCACCTCTGGAGCATTGGCTTGAATATATTCTGTTATTTCGGTAGAGGGTGTGCCGGGATAAGCATACACTCCGCTTATGCCAGCATCTATGGCTCCTAGTGCAATAGCTTCATCACCCAAAAGCAATTTTCTTAATATCATATATTGTCGGAATCTTATCTTCTTTGATTTTAAAGTATATATAGCCCAACTCTCTGTCTTCTTTACATGATAGTGTCAGCATCATTGAGTACAGGGAATTTTTCTCTGAAAGCATGCAAGGCTTCCATGTCAATAATGGCAGAGGCCTCGCACTCTTGTCCCATAGAGCATTGGGCAATGGTGTGTCCGTAGGGATTGATAACTACGGTACCACCGCAATACTGGCATGAGGGGTCGCTACCTACACGATTGACACCAGCCACATAGCATTGGTTTTCGATGGCACGAGCCACCAGCAATGCTCCCCATGCCATCACACGAGAAGTGGGCCAACTGGCTACGTAGAGAATCATATCGTAATCACCCCTGTTGCGTGACCATACAGGGAAACGAAGGTCATAACAAATCTCTAAAAGGATACGCACACCGCAATGCTCCACTATCACTCGCTTGTCGCCTGCAGTGAAGTGATGATGCTCGCCACCATAGGTGAATAGGTGCTTCTTATCATAATAAGCAACAGAACCATTGGGCTTTACAAAGTAAAACCTATTGTAATACTTTTCTCCATCAGTTACCGCCAAGCTACCAGCAATAGCAGCACCCGTAGCTTTTGCCTTCTGCTTCATCCACGAAAGTGTTTCGCCATCTGTACTCTCGGCTATTCCCTCGGGGTTGGTACAAAAACCCGTAGAGAACATTTCTGGCAATACATAGAGGTCGGCATCGGGATTATTGTCAATAGCTTCATCAAAGCGCTCGCGATTGGCTTCGGGGTTGGCCCATACTATATCGCATTGCAAAACAGTTATTTTCATATCCTATTGTTTACTTTTTTGTCATTGATACTATATAAACGATTGCAAATATAACTAATTTTAGATGGATTACTTTACAAATTGGCTACTTTTTTCGTTTTTGATGTCATATTTCCATTTTTCACGCCTCTAATCTTGATTTTGTGATAGGGAGAGTACTTCCGAAGCTTAAAAACTAATATTCAGACTTGGGAAATGTCTTACGGACATAAAAATAGTGTTTTATTTCACTCTTTATTTAATAAATAATGTAACCAAAACCGAAAATGATGCACTTTTTCGTGGCAAAAAGACATTTTAAAGTGTGTGATGAATAGAAATCTTGCTTTGATAACGATATTTTAACATTCTTTAAGATTTCAGGTTTGGGTATATGAGTTAAACTTACTAACTTTGCACTCGGAATAAATAATTAGTATATAACGTTAGATATGGAATCCTTTGATATTCGTGCTCTAAATGAGCAAATTGAGCGCCAAAGTGCGTTTGTTACCAACTTGCAAGCTGGTATGGCACAAGTAATTGTTGGCCAAAAGCATTTGGTGGAGTCTCTTTTGATTGGCCTTCTGAGTGATGGTCATGTCTTGTTGGAAGGTGTGCCCGGTTTGGCTAAGACACAAGCCATCAAGACCTTGGCATCTTTGGTTGACGCCCAGTTTAGCCGTATTCAGTTTACTCCCGACCTTTTGCCTGCCGACGTGATTGGTACCATGATTTACTCTCAGAAGGAGGAAGCCTTCCAGGTGGAAAAGGGTCCTGTATTTGCTAACTTTGTTCTCGCCGATGAGATAAATCGTGCTCCAGCCAAAGTGCAGAGTGCATTGCTTGAAGCCATGCAGGAGCGTCAGGTAACTATCGGTAAGGAAACTTTCCAATTGCCCAAGCCCTTCCTCGTACTTGCTACACAGAACCCTATCGAACAGGAAGGTACTTATCCATTGCCTGAGGCACAGGTGGACCGTTTCATGCTTAAGGTTATCATCGATTATCCAAAGCTAGAGGAGGAGAAACTAATTGTTCGTCAGAATATTAAGGGCGAAGCACCCGAGGTTAAGCCTTTGATGTCAACTGCCGAGATTATGGAAGCACGTGCAGTGGTGCGTCAGGTATATCTTGACGAGAAGATTGAGCAATACATTGCTGATATTGTGTTTGCTACTCGTTATCCCGAGAAGTACAACCTCAAGGATATCAAGGATTATATCGAATTTGGTGCAAGTCCTCGTGCAAGTATCAACCTTGCTTTGGCAGCTAGAGCTTATGCCTTCATCAAGCGTCGCGGATACGTAATTCCCGAGGACGTACGTGCCGTGGCACATGATGTCTTGCGCCATCGTGTGGGCCTTTCTTATGAAGCAGAGGCAAATAACATTACCGCCGAGGAGATTGTAAGCAAGATTATTAACAAGGTTGAGGTACCCTGATAAAGATACACTTACCTAAGTAATAATTCGTGAGTTACAACAAGGATGGAAACAAGTGAATTGCTCAAACGAGTCAGGCAAATAGAAATCAAGACCAGAGGCCTGTCTAACAATATCTTTGCAGGTGAATACCATTCTGCCTTTAAGGGCAGGGGTATGGCCTTTGCAGAGGTGCGCGAATATCAATACGGCGATGATATTCGTGATATTGATTGGAATGTGACCGCTAGATTCAACAAGCCATTCGTAAAGGTTTTCGAAGAAGAACGCGAACTCACCGTAATGCTTTGTGTAGACGTAAGTGGTAGTCTTGAATTTGGTACCTGTGTGCAAACAAAGCGCAGATTGCAAACCGAGATAGCTGCTACGCTTGCCTTCTCTGCTATTCAAAATAATGACAAGATAGGTGTTATCTTCTTTTCAGACAAGATAGAAAAGTTCATCCCTCCCAAGAAAGGACGTAAGCACATATTATATATTATTCGCGAGCTGTTGGAATTCAAGCCCGAGAGCAACAGAACGGATGTGGGTATGGCCGTAGAGTATCTGACATCAGTCATTAAGCGTCGATGCACGGCATTTTTGCTAAGCGACTTTATTGACGAGAAGGATTTCCGCCAGCCGCTCACCATTGCCAATCGTAAGCATGATGTGGTGGCCATTCAGGTGTACGACCGCAGAGCTGCCGAATTGCCCGATGTGGGTTTGATGCAGATACGTGATGCTGAGAGTGGTCAGGAAATGCTGATTGACACGAGCAGCAAGAAGGTGCGCAATCAACATGCTGCTTGGTGGAGAACAATGCAAGGCAAGTTGAACGATACCTTTACCAGAAGTGGTGTGGACAACGTAAGTGTGAGAACTGACCACGATTATGTAACAGCTCTGATGGGATTGTTCCGCCAGAGAGCATGATAGTTGGCCGTGGAAAACTTATACGTTAGAATAATCAGAAATAAATAACCTCAAGAAAGAGAGCAAAACAGGGTATATATTTTTAATATGAAGCATATATTTGCCAGAGTCATAGTTGCAATTGCCATTGCCTTTTCGTGCATGCTTAATAGCAGTGCACAGGTATCTGTGGTGGCACGCCTTGATAGCGTAAACTTTTACGTTGGCGAGCAAGATGGTTTGGAGTTGCAGGTAACTCTGCCTTCCAACCAACGACTACAATTGCCTCCATTCAAAAAGGGTATGGAGATAGTACCCAACGTGGAGATTGTGGAGATTGACAAGCCCGATACAATAGAATTGAATGATGGTAATAATCTGCAAATTACTCAGAGATACGTAATCACAGCATGGGATTCTGCATTTTATTATTTGCCCCCGTTGCAAGTTAAAGTAGATACTTCAATCTATGAGTCTAAGTCGTTGGCTTTCAAGGTTTACACTCTTGATGTTGATACTCTTCATGCAGATGCTTTCTTCCCTCCAAGAGATGTGCAGGAACTCCCTTTTGCATGGAAAGATTGGGAAGAGTTGTTTTATGCCGTATTAGCTCTGTTCCTATTAGCTGCCTTTATTACGATGATGTATCATCTGATAAAGAAGGGTAAACCCATTTTCAAGATTATTCGTCGTAAGAAGAAATTGCCTGCTCACCAGGTGGCCATCAATGAAATTGAGCGCATTAAGCAGGAGCGCACTTGGGCAAAGGAAGATAGTAAGGAGTATTATACCCTGCTTACCGATGCTTTGCGTACCTATATTCAGGAGCGCTATTCATTCTCTGCAATGGAGATGACCAGTACTGAGATTATCGAAAGATTGATTCAGGAAAGTGACGAAACTAGTATTGCCGAGCTTAGAGAAATCTTCAAAACGGCCGACTTGGTCAAGTTTGCCAAGTGGAGCACTCCTATCAATGAGAATGATGCTAATCTGATGGCTGCTCTTCAGTATGTTAATGAAACTAAGATTGAAGAAGACCCCAATGCACAACCTGAACCTGAGGTGATAAAGGAAACCGACAAGAACAGACAAACTCAGGTAAGAATCATGCAGTTCCTGGTGGCTTTGGCCGTAGTTGCTATTATCGTTATCGTTGTAGCAGTAGTGACACGTTTGTACGATATGTTTGTTTGATACGATTCACTATTTTAATGTAGGTAAAACCTGTATCTGAGCATTAAATTTTAATTTTTAGATTATACGATGCAATTTCACAATCCGATATATCTTTTCTTGCTCATATTGCTTATACCATTGATTTTGTGGTATATACTGAAGCACAAGAAGCAATCTCCTTCAATGGGAGTTAATACGATTGCTAGCTTTGTACGTGCCAAGCGTACATGGAGAATATGGCTGGTGCATGTTCCATTCATATTGACTTGTGTGGCATTTACAACATTGGTATTGGCATTGGCTCGTCCACAAACCTCTAATTCATGGAGTAATACCAGTGTTGAGGGTATTGACATTATGCTTTGTATGGACGTGTCCACAAGTATGCTTGCAGAGGACTTGAAACCAAATCGCGTACAGGCAGCTAGAAATGTTGCTCTTGAGTTTATTAAAAGGCG
The DNA here is from genome assembly GCA_017381015.1 of Bacteroidaceae bacterium. Taxonomy (GTDB): domain Bacteria; phylum Bacteroidota; class Bacteroidia; order Bacteroidales; family Bacteroidaceae; genus Physcousia. Next base: position 5,294 of record JAFOCV010000018.1, on the reverse strand, counting down.
CGAGAATGACAATATTGGTCTTACTATTTTTGCTGGTGAAGCATACACTCAGTGTCCTATGACATCTGACCATGCAGCTTTGCTCAACTTGCTGAATGGTATTGATTGTAATATGGCTATGCGTGGTACTCTTGAAGATGGTACCGCTATCGGTATGGGTATAGCCAATGCTGTTACTCGCTTGAAGGATTCAAAGGCAAAGAGCAAAGTTATAATCTTGCTTACTGATGGTACAAACAACAGAGGTGATATTTCTCCAGGTATGGCTGCAGACATAGCCAAGAGCTTTGGTATCAGAGTTTACACCGTAGCCGTTGGTACCAATGGTACTGCACCTTATCCGATGATGGTGGGTGGTAGACGCGAGTATATCAATGTGCCTGTAGAGATAGATACCAAGACCTTGACTCAGATAGCAGAGAAGACCGATGCTCAGACATACAGAGCAACAAACACAGAAAAGCTCTTCCAAGTGTATGAAGAGATTGACAAACTTGAGAAGACAAAGATGAATGTTCGTAAGTATTCCAAGCGTTACGAGTCATACCAACTATTTGCCGTAATAGCATTCATTGCATTAGCTTTGGCTACATTACTGAAGGCAACAATATTGAAGAGAATACCTTAATCTGATTTTACAACTATGTTTAGATTTGGAAGTCCAGAATATCTATATCTATTGTTGCTATTGGTAATAATGGCAATAGCACATTATGTGTGGACATATAAGAAAAGACGTAACCTCAAAAAGTATGGCGACCCTTCCTTGCTGAAATCAATGATGAAGGACGTATCTCGTATAAGACCAGAGGTTAAGTTTTGGTTGTTGCAAACATCATTATTTTTCTTGATAATTGCGCTTGCTCGCCCACAATATGGTACACGAGTAGACACTCGCAAACGTAGTGGCATCGAAGCCATCATTGCTATGGATATCAGTAATAGTATGTTGGCTGAAGATGTACGTCCCAATCGTTTGGAAAAAGCCAAGATGATGGTATCTAATCTCGTGGATAATATGCACGACGATAAGATTGGTATGATTGTATATGCCGGACAAGCCTATGTGCAGTTGCCCATCACTAGTGATTATGTTTCTGCCAAGATGTTTTTGGAAACAATTTCTCCATCATTGATAGAAATGCAAGGTACTGATATAGCTGCTGCTATCAACTTGGCTTCAAGAAGTTTTACCAGTCAGGAAGGTGTGTCACGTGCAATCTTTGTTATTACCGATGGCGAAGACAACGAGGGTGGGGCAGTAGAAGCTGCTCGTCAGGCAGCATCACTTGGCATGCATGTGTATGTTCTTGGTATTGGCAACCCTGCCGGTGCTCCAATTCCCATTCCCGGTACTAATCAATATATTATTGACAACGAAGGTAATACCGTAATGTCTCGTCTCAACGAGGATATGTGTCGTGAGATAGCTAATGCTGGTAATGGCAATTACATATATGTAGACAATAGCCATTCTGCTCAGGAGAAGTTAGACAAATATGTGCAAAATCTGAGCAAGTCGGAAATGGAAACTTCTGTTTATTCTGAATATGATGAACAGTTTCAGAGTTTTCTCTTGCTTTCATTGCTCTTCCTGTTGTTAGACCTAATGATTATGGAGCGTGAGAATCATATATTGCAGAGATTTTCATTTTTCACCAAAAAGAATTAATACGAATAATACGATACGAGGATAAAGTTATGAATAGATTTGTGGTTCTGCTTATGACATTGTGTTGTTGCATTGTTAGTGTTCAAGCACAAACTGCACGTGACTATATCAGAAGAGGCAATCGCTTGATGCTAGATACATTAGGCGGTAATGACGAATCTGAAAAGGCAATAGTTCAGTACAAGAAGGCTATAGAAATGGATACTACGATGGCAATTGCTCACTATAACCTTGGTACTGCTCTTATCAGGCAAAACAATGCCCAGGAAGCTATGAAGGAGTTTCAGACTGCAGCAAAGTTTGAAACAGATAAGAAAAGACTTTCTGATATCTATCATAATATGGGAGTTCTCCTGCACGTAGGACAGAAGTATGCAGAGGCCGTAGAATGCTACAAAGAGTCATTGCGCAATGATCCTTCTAATCATGAAACACGCTACAATTACATCCTTGCTAAGTGGCACCTGAAGAATCAACAAGGCGATGGCGGAGAAAATGAGCAAGACCAGAAGGACAAGGAACAGCAACAAGATAAACAAGACGAAAAGCAGAATCAACAACAAAATCAAGATAAAAAGCAAGAGGAGAAAAATCAGCAAGACCAGCAATCTCAGCAGAAAGAGGAACAGCCCAATATGTCTAAGGAAAATGCTGAACGTATCCTGCAAGCTGCTATGAGAAATGAAAAGGAAACACAGGAGAAAATCCAACGTCAACAACAGGATACTCCTCGTCGTAGATTGTTGAAACAATGGTAATTGTTTTTTGAGGAAGTTTATATAGTAAAATAATAGAATAAGATATCGTGAAGAGGTTTTTAATAGTTTTTCATCTTTTTGTAGTGGCTTTTGCGAGTGCATTAGCCCAAACAGTGACGTTACAAGCACCAGAGGTGTGCGAGGTAGGTCAGCGTATAAATATTAGTTATAAAGTTGATACCCAGGATGTAGATGATATTCAGGTAGGAAACTTCTCTGGCTTTGATTTACTATATGGCCCCTCCACCAGTAGTCAGAGTTCTTTCCAGATGATTAATGGCAAAACCACTCATTCCAGTTCTCTTACATTTACCTATGTACTTCTTGCAAAGAAGGAAGGTGAATATAAGCTACCAGCAGCTAGTGTAAAAGTAAATGGTAAGACTATACGTAGTGGAGTAGATGATATTACCATTCTTCCTGCTTCTACGCCTAATCAGTCTTCTGGTCAATCTTCTTCTTCATCATCTTCTTCTTCACGTCAATCGTCTTCTTCTGATAAACGAGTATCTGATAAGGATCTTTTCATAACCGCCACTATAAGTAAAACTAAGGTTTTTGAACAAGAAGCAGTACTTCTTACTTATAAGTTGTACACGTTGGTCAACATCCGTCAATTGATGGGTGAAATGCCAGAACTAGATGGATTTCATTGCCAAGAACTAAATAGTAAGGCACAATTATCTTTGAAATATGAGCATTACAATGGTCGTAACTATGGTACGGCAATATGGCGTCAATATCTTCTTTATCCCCAAAAGGATGGTAAACTTACTATACCAAGTGTAAGCTTTGATGCAGAAATAGAGGTTGCCAATCAAAGCGCTGACCCCTTTGATATCTTCTTTGGTGGTGGTTCGCTAACTCAGATTGTATCAAAGAAAATTCGTACTCCTAAATTGGAGGTAGATGTAAGGCCTTTGCCTCAACCACGTCCAACCAACTTCTCTGGTGCAGTTGGTAAATTCAGCATGACAGGTACTTTATCTCCTGAGCAGTTGAATGCCAACGATGCAGCTGCTCTACAGCTAGTTGTCTCTGGTCAAGGTAACATGAAGTTGATGAAGGCGCCTGTAACTGATTTTCCAAAGGATTTTGAAGTATACAACCCTAAAGAAACCGATAAAACCAACAATACAGCCAATGGCGCCAAGGGCAATGTGGTATATGATTATGTCGTTGTACCTCGCCATGGTGGCAAGTATGCTATTGCTCCTGCAGAGTTTGTGTATTTCAATCCAGAAACAGAAAAGTATGTTACTTTAAAGACCGACTCTTTCCATATGGCTGTAGCAAAGGGTAATGTGGTGAGCTCTGCTACCTCTGCTTCTGAGAAGGAAGATGTTCGTGTATTGTCTTCTGACATACATTATATTAAAACAAACAAAGCCAATATACGTGAACACGTAGATGGGTTCTTCGGTACATGGAAATATATCGGAATTTATGTTGGTTTACTTGCTGTATTCTTTGCTGTTTTAGCTATATTCCATCGTCAAGCAAAAGCCAATGCAGACTTAGTACGTAAACGTGGTAAACGTGCTGGTAAGGAGGCTACCAAGAGATTGAAGGTTGCACGCAAACTTCTCAATGAGCAGAATGCAGCCGCTTTTTATGAGGAGGTTTTGAGGGCTTTGCTCGGTTATGTTGCCAACAAGTTGAACATCTCTACAACTCATCTTACTAAAGATAATGTAAGAGAATCACTTTCAACTCGTGGTGTAGATGAAAAATTGATTGAAGAATATATGTCGGTACTTGAGTCATGCGAATTTGCGCGCTTTGCACCTGGCGACCCTCAAGCAACTATGGACAAGATATACGAATCTGCTAGCCAAGTTATAAACGATTTGAACAAGAATCTTTAATCATTAGTTTCTTTCTATATATACAATAAATGTTTCATTTCATAATAACTCATAAGAAAAGATGAAATCAATATATATAAATATACTACTATTTTGTCTCTCTATGTTTCCCATAAGCATGTTGGCAAATAATGATTCGCTTTCTTTAAACGATAATCATATTTCTGCAGAGACAATTAAGATGAAAGCAGATTCTGCCTTTGCCGCAGAAGATTTTGCCTTGGCAGAAACATTGTATCTAGAGTTGGCAAATCAGGGTGAAAGTGCCAGCATATACTATAACCTTGGATGTACTTATTATCGTCAGGATATGATGGCTAAAGCAGTATTATGGTTTGAAAGAGCACTATTACTTGATCCATCAGATTCGGATATCAGATTCAACCTTAGTATGGCACGCGGTAAGACCGTTGACCGTATTATCCCTAAGCATGAAATGTTTTTTGTTTCATTGTGGAAGAGTTTAATGCATAATTTCTCTGTATCTGAATGGGCTTATTGGGCAATAACCACCTTCATTCTCTCTCTCTTGATGGTTGCTCTTTATCTATATAGTTCTACCATCGTCTTGCGCAAGGTAGGATTCTTTGGTTGTATCTTCTGTCTTTTGCTATGTGTTCTTTTCAATACTTTAGCATACAGCTTGCGAAACTACAATAATACCCATACAGCTGGTATTATTATGGAACCAGCAGTTACTGTAAAAAGTACCCCCACTAAATCTGGCACAGAACTATTTGTTATTCACGAAGGTACACGAGTTGAAATTAAGGATAATAGCATGCGTGAATGGGCTGAAGTACAGATTGCTGATGGTAAGATAGGATGGATAGAGAAGAACACTTTCGAAGCCATCTAAACATCTTTGAAATAGAGAAATTTATTCTGAAAATATTACGGATATACACATACTAATTGATGAATTTTCCAGCATTTGACACTGAGTTGTTATTATTGATTAATCAATCTCATAATGTTATTCTAGATAACGTGATG
>JAFOCV010000153.1 GCA_017381015.1 Bacteroidaceae bacterium | reverse complement strand
TCTTTCAGCAGAATCTCGTTATTGACCTTATATTCTTCTTTTGTTACATATTTTTCAAGTACGGTCCAGTCTTCATCGCCTTCCACTTTGTACTGCAATTCTATACCGCGCAGATTCTTGTGATTAAGGTCATAAGCATCTACTACCAAATTCAGTACAGCACCCGTATTCGAATTCAGTGTGGGATTTAATACGTGAAGTCTGATATCGGAACATGTTGGAACAAAATATGCAGAAATGGATATGGTGTCAGCTATTTCGCCATTCACACCAGTAGGATCGGCCTGACATTGAGAACTTAGACGGATCTTTATATTCTCATAGTCAAATACCGAAGGGTCTCCTTGTTCCAATGTAAGTGTCTTGGTAATGGACTTGCCTCCGTTTATCTTATATGAGCGAGCCACACTAAGTCCATCAACCAGAAGTTGTGCACCATGAGGATTACTTTCTTCCACAACGCTTAGGTTGTACCATGTGTCACAATCAATCTCGCTATTGTTCTGCAGCTCCAGGGTGAAGTATGCCTTACCTCCAGCAGGAATCCCCGTTTGCATATTGTTCTCGCAATACAGCTTAGGCACTTCTATCTGCATGGTAGGCTGGGAGATTATGGTGCCTTTCTGGTGATATTTTGTATATACAGCTCCTTCATAAGGGCAACTGCTCTGTCCACCACGGGTATAGAAGATGGGAGATATTCCTGTTTCGTCGTCGTAAATGTCTATAGAGAAAGCATCGGTGAACTGGCCATCGGCCAAAACAAATTTACATGTGGTGACGCTGTCTTTCATTGTATCAGTCGTTTCATGTTTTCCACCACCGATTTCGCAGAAGAATTTTCCATATATTCCAAAACTTTCGTTTATTGCTCCGCCACTTTCAAGGGAGCCGTGAAATAATACATCATAATCTAATTCATAAAAATCCCCATCTCCTATACTCTTTATATGAGAATCTTCATATATTGTTCCTCCGTCTAACGAGATGTTTTTGCTGGGCTTATTTGTAGCAATCGCATTTGCTTTATTTGTTTCATTCTTTCTTAAATGAGTTTCCCATGCCGCAATTTGTTCATTATAAAATAAGACGGAGTCTATAGAAGAAGCATTTATAGGCAGATAGTATGTGTAACTTGGACCATCTGTGCTGTCACTGGCTTGCTCTTTCCACACCTCTTTGTCGCTATTGCTTGTTCCATAATTAGGATGTGTAGGGTCAAGTTTAGAAACGAATTTTGCTTCTTTTAAATTTCCTTCATCTACTTTTGTTCCTGATGGTAGCAAAAGATTGTTTCGCAGGCTTATTAAATTGGGAATCAGTGTATTTTCAATATAGTACTGTGTGTACATGAAATGTGTGTCAAAATCTTGTCCAACAGCAATGATCTCTTGGGTATCTACGATTATTGAATCATTTGTGGTTTTATACAAACCTACTTCGCGTTCCTTACCGAAAGTTATATTTGTAGATTTTCCGATGTAAATATCTCCTTTTGCTCCAACAAAGTCATTCGAAGAAGAAGTTGAGATACTTTTAGTAAAAGTTGTGACCTCTCTACTACTATTGCTCCATTTTTCAGGGTGCCAATATACATCGGTTGTGAGTCCCACATCAATATCCGCTTTACTTTGAAGCTTATTGACAGTATAAATACCGAAACCTGTGGCTGTAGTTGCACTACCACCACATTTTAACTTGACATTAAATCCCGAATTATCTACTTTAAGATAACTAGTTGATCTCTTGTAGGTTTCGGTTACGACTCCTTGTTCTATCATGGCATATGAGTTTGAACCTGGGGGATCGCGTAATACGCCAATTATTTCATTTGGTCCTTCTGTTACGAAATTACTGCCGGTAGGCAAACCGCCCAGTACCAAAGCCTTAAATGGGTCATCAGTAGGTCTCCAATTATAAGTGACACCGTCCACTTCATATACGATGTTCATGGTCAGCGTATGGTCGCCTTGAATGTTAGGCAGACCACCTAAGAAGGCATATCTTGCTGTTCCTAGGGCGGACAACTCCATAGGGGTTTCTGCAACCTGTTCTATCTGTCCTGGTGTAGCAAGTGTGTCATTGGCACCCCAAACAAGTGTTTCGCCATCAAATTCGTTGGAAATTCTCACGCTCGCACCAGACAGGGGAACGGTGTCATTTACAATGTTGTCGTTGTCGTGGTTAGCATATAGTTCATATGCTTTCAGTAACATACTATACCTATTGCCAGTAGAATAGACAGGATAACCGTATTTGTATATTGGTGCGCCGCTCTCAGGGTTTAAGGAATAGGTTTCCAAGGTATCCACACTGCCATCCAGATTGTTTACCTCTGCCGTTATATCGCCAAAGGCTCCATCTACATGCGCACTGTCAGAGACTTCCAGCTGTGGCTGGCTTCGATAGCGCATTACCAATGAGGCATTATATTCACATGTTAATGTATCATCTATAGAAACGATAAGTTCATCAGTTGTAGACTGAAGCATATTTGATGCGTCTAATCGCGGTAATGAGCTGGAGAAGAGGTTTGTGCTGTCGGGATGCTG
>JAFOCV010000152.1 GCA_017381015.1 Bacteroidaceae bacterium | reverse complement strand
TACGGGCCAGATGCTCCAGACGATTCTGGATAATATGGTGGCCTCACTTGGCGCAAAATATCAATATGCAGGTGTAGCAACTCCGGCGACAAACCCAGGAACGCCGGACCAGAATGTCTTTTATCTGGCCGCAACCGCCGGTACTTATACCAACTTCGGCGGTCTTGTTGTTGCCGAAGGGGAAGTGGCCGCACTGAAGTACAATGGGGCCTGGGCGAAAGATACAACCGGGGCAGCAACTGCAGATCAGGTCAGTCAGTTAGGCAAAATTGTGAATAATTCTTTAGCCCAAACTACAATTCTGCAAGCGGTATCTACTTTAGGAGGTTATCCACGGACTAATGGTTCTTTTTACCAGAATCAAAACTACGTTTCTAACGTATATGATGTATCTCAATTAGAAAAGGTTTATATTAGCGGCAATTGTGCTGGAGTAGAAAATGTAGCATTAATAGCATTTTCGTCTGACGCAACATTTGCTTCTTACACGCATGGATTCATTAGGCAACCGTCAGATGTACAAGAGATTAACAATTTTGAGGTGAAAGTCCCTGCACATACAGGAACTTTATACGCCTGCTTAGTCAAAACAACTGGTTCATATGATATGTTTGATTTATCAGTCTTGGAATCATATATAGATGCGGTAGGGAAAATTAGTGAGATAAACGGTGAACTGGATGGTATCAACGATGAACTGGATGGTATCAACGATGTTTTGACTTACAAGAAAGAGATACAAGGAACAACCATTTCAGGATACCCTCGACGTAATGGCACTATATCTGGTAACGTTTATAGGTCAAAGGTGTATGATGTATCAAATTTTGAGAAAATTTATATAACCGGAACTATTAATCTACCAAGCCTTATATTATTAGTTGCGTTTTCAACTGACCCTAATTTTGCCACTTTCACTTCTACTGTTCTTCAGCCAAGTGATGTGGATACTATCTCTGATTATCCTGTTGATGTTCCACAACATAATGGGGCGTTATATGCCTGTATTCCGTTTGCTACTACAGCAGCCGAAGCAGAATTAGGCGGGAATATATTCACTTTGGTAAAATCCGGGATGCGTTTTGTTGCCCAAATCTTTAATGATAGACTAAATGTTGACGAAAATAGGATTTCTGAATTGGAGAATGAATTAGAGAATTTGTCAAAAGTAACTATCAATTGTATCGGTGACAGCATTACGCAGGGACAAGGAGGCATATTAAACCTGAGGGCAGGAACAACAAGCACATGGAACAGATATGAATCTTACCTGCAACAAATATTAGGTCAAGAAAAATACAGTGTTAAGAATTACGGGTATGGAGGTAATGACCCTTCTTCAATCTTCACCTCAATGGGATGGGAAGGTGTTGTTATCAATCAAAACATCACACTAAAAGGAGATAAGACACCTGTTGCCATAAATGACATCAATGCTTTGACTGGCACATCTCTTGATGAAGTTGTTGGTGGTTATCTTGCTCAATTCAGGACAACAGAAGCAGAGATTGCACAAACAAAATGTGCAGTCTTTGGCATTCCTTGTAATCTATCACGTTCAAACAATGTTCTTTATTTGGCAAGACAAGAGGAAGCAAGTTATGACACGACAGTGCCTGCTGGCACAATGCTTTGTTTTGATGGTGTACTTGATAAGGATGGTATCAGTGTGTTGTTTACAGGCGAGAATAACATGACCTTGTACACACAGAACAATGGTGCTGATTTCGTAGAGTATTTAAGGAATATTGTTTCTAAGATAAGTAATGGCAAGTATATTATAATCGGACTTCATGTTGCTGCAAATCAACTAAGTGATATTGATAGCATCAAGACAGCAAATAATGCGCTAAGAAAGGAGTTTGGAAACAGATTCATTGACTTACAGAAGGAATTATCTTCTTATGCTATATTCCAGCAGTTAGACTATGTACCAACAGACGATAGTTATTTCACATCGCAGCAACTTGCCGGCGGAGTTTACTCTGATGAAGGTGCTATCGCATTGGGTATTCAGCCATCTTCTTTCTGGAGGCAAGTGAAAGGTATTGCTGGTTACACTGCGAACGATTCTATTCACATGAGTGGCTTGGGTTATAACGCCTTGGCAATACTTATTAGTAACAGGTTTAAGACTCTTGGATGGGTTACTGAATAGACTTATTGTAATAAGTATGTACAACCCCTAACTGACTGACTTATGGAAACCGTACGCCAACCCGTCCGGGACTTCCGGGCCATGACAAAGCGCGTAAGCATATCCACGACCATCGCATTGTGGATATGCTTAGGCATGACGATTGCCATGTTCGCGCTATCACTATTCATGCCTCCCAGGGGCGTGATTGATCCATCCGTGTTCAAGGCCGCGTCCTATATGTTCGCCTTCGCCACGCTCTTTGAGCTGCGCGAGGCCATCCGTGAGGGCCTGGGCGTGAAACTCACCCACGGGGACACCATCGTAGAAGTCCACGATCTGGACGGAAAGCCTGCGGAGGGGCCGGAGAAATGAGCAAGTATTTTTCACCTGCCGAGTTCCAGCGTTGCACCCCGTCCTGCCTTATCACGGACATGGACCCGGACTTCCTGGAGTACCTGGATGCCTTTCGCGAGTTCGTGGGAATCCCGCTCGTCCTCTCCTGCGCCTACCGCTCCGTAGCCTGGGAGAAGTCGAAAGGCAGGACCGGGAACTCCGCCCACACCAGGGGGAAGGCCGTGGATATTGTCTGCAACACTTCCGCAACCCGGTACAAGATTGTATCCGCTGCCCTGCATTTCGGCTTCCGGCGTATCGGCATCGGCAAGAACTATATCCACCTGGATAACGATAAGTCGCTGCCCCAGGGCGTAATCTGGCACTACTATGCGTAGCGAGGCACCGAACCAGGAACCGCGTGGCGGCTGGTG
>JAFOCV010000151.1 GCA_017381015.1 Bacteroidaceae bacterium | reverse complement strand
ATATTACCTGGTTAAGGAAGATGGCGAGAATAAAGTGAGTAGCCGTGAATTTATAGTGGGCCAACCCACTCTGACTGCCAAGGCAGAAGGATACACATCTTATGACAAATATCTTTCCCGAGACATTGATGCCGCCAATGCTGCGGATGGTTATACATTGTACGAGCCACAGGTAAGTGTGAACATTTCTCCCTCGCTTACTGCCAATCCTCGTTACAATTATCAAATGACCTATACATTTAACGGAGAGACAAAAACAACGACAACCAATATACAAAACATCGGAAACAAGAAACTGGATGCCCGATTGGCTGCATACCAACTTTCCATGAATGTACAATTTGCCGGAGAGCAGGTAGCTGCCAACAATGACTTCTATATTACAGGTATCCCGTTCATGTTTGCTCCACCCACCACATCCACTTGGGAGAAAGATGGAGATGTAACGGACGATGGAGACTATGCCCGTATGGGACGATGGAATGGCGGCAGCCAGTCACTCACCTATACCAAGGTGGCCATTCCTACTGGCACACAGTTGTCTCTGGACTATAAGTTCAAGCCCAATGCCGGAGCCGTATCCACCACTTTCACCATCTCGGCTGGGGACCAAACACTAGTGTCGGGAAAAGCCAATAGTTATCAAAACCCGACCTACGAAGGTGTTCAGTCCGTAACCATCTCTCCCGATGCTACGTACATCCGTTGTCATAACAGTTATGGAGCCGGTAATACTGGAACGGACTTATACCGTGTAGGTCTGCAATACAGATAATAAATTCCAAAGAATGAAAAGAACATTATTATATATACACCTGATACTTCTCGCTCTGACATCCTGCCAAAGCGAAATACCCGTCCCTGAACAGGGCGACTGCTATCTGGAACTCAATCTTTCCCGGGTTGGTGTCGCTAAGCGTCAGACCAGAGCCATAGACAATGACTTGGCCCTTAAGATTCTGGACAATAAGGGTGATGTATATATCCAATACCGTGCAGGAAGTGTACCCAACAAACTGGTGCTTTCACCCGGAACTTTTACGATCATTGCTTATACGGAGAATCAGGAGAGTTGGAGCAAGGCTAATGAAGGTCGTGGAGAGGCTTGCTATTACGGAAGTTGTCAAGTCGTTATGGAATTTGACCAGACCACATACGCCAACCTGCAGGTACCCATGACCAACTATGCAGTATCACTTGCCTTGCCTGAATATTTTCACGATTTCTTCCCTTGGTATACCTTTTCGCTGAAAAGCGGATTCCGTCAAACAACGATAAAGGAAGGGGAAAAGGCATATTTCGATGCAGAAGAAGGAGGTTTCACATACCAACTTACAGCCACTAATACGGATCAAATCACACATCATACCAGCGCCATCAACTATAAAAAAGTAGATAAAGGAAAATGCTATCAGATGACCTACTATTATGGTACGGATGATAATTCGGGCGGTTTGGACATTGAGATTAAGGACAACATGGAGGACGAAGACATAGAAGTGCCTCTCTGAACAAGATAAATAACAACTAAAACAAATAAGAAGATGAAAAGAAAGAAAATCCTCCTTGCATGGGCGTGCCTGATGGGCATGTTGAGCGCCTGTACAAGCGAATCCGGTTTAGGCATGCAGACCGGAGAAAACAGAGCGGAGGGTAAAATGGCATTAGCTTTTACTGGTACAGCACCCACCCGTAGCAGCACCACAACCATTTCCCCCGAAGAAGCAAAAACCTTTCTGATCACGGTCAGTCAGGGTGAAACCATTATCCGTGGTCCACAGACATTAGGAACCATGGACATGCGTTTTCCTGTAGGCCAAGGCTATACCGTCTATGCAGAAAGTTGTACGGAAGCGGACGCAGAGAATAATAACAATCGTTGGGGACAAAAACGTTTTGTAGGCACCTCCGAACAATTTGGCATAAACAAAGGAGAAACCACAAAAGTTTCTGTCGGCATGAGTGTGGACAACGCCTCTTTCTGTGTCATCATCCAACCCTCACTAAGCAACTATTTCAAGAAGTCCTGTACCATTAGTGTTACAGAAGGTGACCGCACACTGGAATGGGACTATGACAATGCTGGCAAGGTGATGGATGGACAGACCCTTGACGGACAAGTGGCATATTTCAACATCGGTAGTGAAGGGTCGCGCACCATCACCTACACCATTAAGGCCGTTAGCGATGACAAGACCATTGAAAAGACAGGAACCGTAACCCTTAGCCGCGCCAAGAACTCACGTCTGAATCTGGCATACCAGTCCGGTTTCTTCAACCTTACAGTAAATGTGAACGAGGAAGATCTGTATGTGGATTCAGAACTTACCATAGGTCCCGATGACATTACGCAGGATGATGGAGCCACCGATGCCATCGGAGGAAACGACGATTTCAACACCGACGATTCGGAAGTAGACTATGATCAATACAATTAAATGCCCAAAGACATGAAATTACATTATTTATTTACAATGGTAACGGGTCTTTTGGGACTCGCAGCTTGCCAAAACGAAGATTCGTTCCTGGCTGAAAAACAGGGAACACTTGAATTCTATACTTCTACCAAAATAGATACGCGCACATCCTTGCAAGACGGCAATAAGGTTGTGTGGAACGAAGGCGACGCCGTGGCGGTATATGATTTTGCTGCCACAAAGAAGAGATTCGTAGCAGAGATTAACGAGGGAACAACCCATTTTAGAGGTAATATTACACCTAAATATGGTGATTTCATTGCCGCCTATCCTTACGACCTGGCTGCTGAAAACGACAATGCCAGAAAGATTATCATGTACCTGCCGGAAGAACAAACTGCAGTGAAGGACGGTTTCGGCCCAGACTTGAACCTTTCTATAGCCAAAGGCTCACGTCATGTGGATGGTACGCCATCAGAAGTGCGTTTCCGTAACATTTGCCAACTTTTCAAACTGAGTGTGCCTGCCTATACAACCAACCGCATTGCAAAGATTGAGTTAACAACCAACACGGGCATTACCGGTCAGTTGACTGTAGACTATACAGACTACAATCCTGTTATCACCACAAACGACCAAGGTTCTAAAACAATTGCCTTGTATCCGCCAACCGGAAGTGAATCTTTTGCAGAAGGAACATATTATATGGTGTTGGCTCCTGTTGCTGTTGAAGGTTTTACGCTCACGCTTACCGATATAAACGGAAAGACATATACTCAGCATAGTAGTGCCTCAGTTGGTGGGAATTGGGGCGTAATATGTAATTTAGGTAACGTTGACTTGATTGACAAACCCGTCATCACTCCCAAACATGTCTACGAAAACGGCACTTTGATGGGCACACAGGTAACAATGACAGCTCCCGTATCAGACAAAGCATGGAGTGCGGTTATCAAAAATGCTAGCGGTGAAATTGTCCGCACATTGGCAGAGGCTACCGGCGAACTCACTTCGGACCATACAGATGATACATGGCCCTATTTGCCTCAGGGAAATTACACGTTGGAATATACCTATACCACAGCGAACGGCAAACAGATGCATGCCTCTTCGCCTTTCGCCATTACAGAAGAGCCCCAGTTCTCAGTAACCCTGGATGCTAACAGCACATATTCTTACTATCTGGCAGGGGATGTTGACAAGGCCAATAGTATGGACAAAAATGCGGTAACCGGCATCGTGTGCCAAGCACATGGTATTTTGCCCTCTATCTTGGCTAATGACAAATATGGATTCTCACTTAACGACAATTTTAATGGTACAATAGCAAGTACCAGTGACAATGTGGCGAACTATAATAACATATCCATTAACCAGCTGGGAGAATCAGAACTGACAACAAGTGTGACTTTTGATGGTGTAACCAAGGTTGCAAGCAAAAAAATCAGGATAACTGGCCTACCTTTCCGTCATGAGCCTCCTACAACAAGTTTATGGTCCAAAGATGGTGACGTAACTAACGAAGATGGGTATGCATTGTTCGGAAAGTGGTCAGGAGGCTCTCAAAAACTTACATATAATGATGTTAATATTCCAGCAGGGACTAAGATGAGTCTTGCATATAAAATTCGAATGAGATCTGAACCTGTCGAAACCGTCTTTACAATTTCAGCCAACAACCAAACAATATTCACAGATAGAGTTTCAGGAACTGCTGGCGAAAAGCGTCCTGAAGGCAGCACAACTTTTACAAATTCTGGTAACACAACTCAAATTATCTGTAACAACAGCTATGGAGCAGGTTTGACGTTCACAGAATTACACCTGATTGCCCTTTCCTATAGCAAATAACAAAAGTAACGAAATATGAAAAAGATATATCTTTCACTCATCGCTCTTGTCTGCATCATCCTACAGACAGGATGCACTTGCGATGCGGTTCCAACTGAACCCACAGCTACAGGAAACGGCACCTTCGCTCTTTCCGTGAATGCAGATGACATTCAGACCGAGATCACTACCCGTGGTGCCATAGATGTCAGTGCATTCAAGGTAAACCTAAGGGACAAGAATGGAGTCTCACTGATTGACGGAAAAGCCTATGGCCAGTTAAGTGATGCAGACCGCACGTTGCCTGCGAGCACTGATTACCAGATATCAGTGGAAAGCTGCACTCAAGCAGAGGCCACTACCGCCAATGAGGGTTGGGGTGCCATGCGCTTTAGTGGTAGTGCCTCCTTTGACATTGTCTCGGACCAAAGCACTCCTGTCGAGATTAACTGCTCAATGGAAAATGCAGGTCTGAAAGTGGCTTTCGATAATTCCTTCACTACCAAGTTCCCCATCTATGCCGCCACTACTGTGGACAATCGTTCATTGGTGTTCAAAGGCTCTAACCCCGATGCCATTGCCTTTTTTGACGTAGAGGGAGAAAATCCCAGCATCTCACTGAAACTTACCGGATCGGCTGGCGGATGGGAAGACCGTATTGACCAGACAAAGACAATAGGCCTGACCAAAGGAAAGATTACTACACTAACTGTCATTTATGATGACAACAGCGGTAGACTTGACATTGAATTCGAGACCAATACCGGCACCGATACGGACGACAGCAATGACGTTACGGTACAATAAGTTAAAACAAACACAGAAGATAAGTTATGTTCATAAAAAAGATAGCTTTACTTTTAGGATGCTTTCTCCTTGCACAGATAGGATGGGCACAGATTATGCCTCCCACACAGCAGGGGATGAGCATTGACCCTGCCCGACTTTACCTGCAACGAAAGAGCAAGGGGAAGGCCATGGGTCAGCAGAACGAGGAAGTGCTTGACCCGCTGACACAACGCCGTCGCAGCTTGCGGGCCTTTGTACCCCAGGGCAATTGGGTGTACGGACTGGGAGTGGGCCATCTGACCATGAACAGCAGCCACACCGACTTGGTATTCAGCGGGATGGAACAGGCCGACATGCGCTTGAAGGGATTCACCTTCCAACCCTATATGGGTTATGCCGTGGGCAACAACTGCATCATCGGTCTGCGTGTGGGCTACAGCCAGTTGGACGGCAAGAAGCCATTCTTCACCCAATACAAGGATGAAGCCTTGGTACATACCTATCGCAATGTGGACTATACCCACACCTTCTACAATGCCGAATCCTTTTGGCGCGGTTATGTGCCCATTGACAGCAAGTTGCGCTGGGCTTTCT
>JAFOCV010000150.1 GCA_017381015.1 Bacteroidaceae bacterium | reverse complement strand
TAATATATATATATATAATAATTTTTTTTTAAGAAAAATCACCCATGGTTAACATTCTCCGAAAAAAAACTGTATAACTGTATAACTGTATATGTTTACCCCCAGAGACACATGTTTTTTATACAGTTATACAGTTATACAGTTATTTTTTTTGCTTCTCACATTCACACCAAATGTTGAAAGAAAATCCTCCCCCCAAAAAAATAACGCCAACTTACCGCTGTGGGAGGTAGGTTGGCGCTAGTATTATAGTCTAAATATTGTATATATTACCAAGCGTACAAGGGATAGTCTGCCATGAGGGCATTTACCTCGGAGCGTACAGTTGCGATGTTCTCCTCGTTCTCGGGATCATTAAGCACACGCTCAATGAGAGATGCGATGGTAGGCATCATGTCTTCCTTGACACCACGGGTGGTGATAGCGGGTGTACCAAGACGGATACCAGAGGTCTGGAATGCTGAACGGCTATCGAAGGGAACCATATTCTTGTTGGCTGTAATATCAGCAGCTACGAGGGCCTTCTCTGCCACCTTACCTGTAAGTTCGGGATACTTGGTGCGAAGGTCTACGAGCATTGAGTGATTATCGGTACCACCGCTTACGATATAGAAACCACGCTTCTGCAATTCCTCTGCCAGACATGCTGCATTCTTCTTTACCTGAAGTGCATACTCGCGGAACTTGGGGTCGAGAGCCTCACCAAAGGCTACTGCCTTGGCTGCAATAACGTGCTCAAGAGGACCACCCTGAGTGCCGGGGAATACTGCGCTATTGAGCAGAGCAGACATCATCTTGACCTCGCCCTTGGGAGTGGTCTTGCCCCATGGATTGGGGAAGTCCTTGCCCATAAGGATGATACCGCCACGAGGACCACGAAGAGTCTTGTGAGTGGTAGAAGTCACGATATGTGCATACTTGACGGGGTTTTCCAAAAGACCAGCGGCTATAAGACCAGCGGGGTGAGCCATGTCAATCATAAGCAGTGCGCCTACTTTGTCGGCAATCTCGCGCATACGACGATAATCCCACTCGCGGCTATATGCAGAACCACCACCGATGATGAGCTTGGGCTTGTGCTCGAGAGCAAGGCGCTCCATCTCGTCATAGTCAACCATGCCGGTCTCCTTGTTGAGATTGTAACCCACGGGCTTGTAGTTGATACCAGAGGTGTTTACTGCTGAACCATGAGAGAGGTGGCCACCGTGGTCAAGGTTGAGACCCATGAAAGTATCACCAAGGTTCAGGCAAGCCAAGAACACAGCTGCATTGGCCTGTGCACCAGAGTGGGGCTGCACATTGGCATACTCTGCATCAAATAGTTTGCAGATGCGCTCGATGGCCAACTCCTCTACCTTGTCCACCACCTGACAACCGCCATAATAGCGCTTGCCGGGATATCCCTCGGCGTACTTGTTGGTGAGCACGCTACCCATAGCCTGCATCACCTGATCGGAAACGAAATTCTCACTTGCGATAAGCTCAATGCCACGCATCTGACGGGCGCGCTCTTCGCTAATCAAATCAAAGACTGTCTTGTCCATAAAATGTTATATTGTTTAATCTTTTTTACCTTGTTAATATTTAATTTCCCTTCCCTCGGAAAACTGATAAATTCTTTCAGCTGGATATGCGCTGAAAATATTGTGGGCACAAAATTATGAAAAAATCCAAGTAAATAGCATAAAATTTGAGTGTTTTTTCTCTAATATCTCATTTTGCATGCCATAAGAGGCCATTTTCTATATAATAAGTTGTACCTTTGGCATGAAAAAGTGAAAGGTATTGTACCATGAAGAATAGAAGTCTAGTGACCTTGGCTGGTCATTCGAGAGAAAAAATTGAGTATCTTATCAAGATGGCTCAAGAGTTTGAACGTCATCCCAACCGCAGATTGTTGGCTGGCAAGGTAGTGGCTACATTGTTTTTTGAGCCCTCTACCCGTACTCGTCTAAGTTTTGAAACTGCTGCCAATCGTCTTGGCGCAAGAGTGATTGGTTTTGCCGACCCCAAGGTGACCAGTGGCACCAAGGGCGAGACTCTGAAAGATACTATTATGATGGTGTCCAGCTATGCTGACGTGATAGTGATGCGCCATTATCTGGAGGGAGCTGCACTATATGCCAGCGAAGTGGCTCCCGTGCCTATCATGAATGCCGGTGATGGTGCCAACCAGCACCCTTCACAGACGATGCTCGACCTATACACCATTTATCAGACACAGGGCACTCTGGACAATCTGAATATTTACATGGTGGGTGACCTCAAGTATGGACGCACCGTGCACTCGCTGTTGATGGCTATGCGCCACTTTAATCCTACATTCCATTTCATTGCTCCCGACGAACTGGCCATGCCTACCGTATACAAGCGCTATTGCGAAGAGTTTGGCATCAAGTATGTGGAGCATCAGGATTTTGACGCCGACACCATCAGCGATGCCGATATCCTGTACATGACACGTGTGCAGAAGGAAAGATTTGCCGACCTTGACGAATACGAGCGTGTAAAGGACCGCTACCTCCTGAAGAAGGATATGCTGGTGAAGGCTCGTGAGAATATGAAGATACTTCACCCACTACCACGTGTGAACGAAATTGAATACTCTATCGATGACACTCCATACGCCTACTACTTCCAGCAGGCACAGAATGGTCTTTATGCCCGCCAGGCATTGATATGCGATGTATTGGGCATTACTCTGGACGAGGTAATCAACGATAGTACTATTATGTAACACCCGTAAACTAAAGCAATATCCATGAACAAGAAGGAAATGATGGTGGCCGCAATAGAAAACGGCACCGTACTGGACCATATACCCAGCGACAGATTGTTTGACGTGGTAAGTCTGCTCCACCTTGACAAGATGAGCAATTCCGTGACCATCGGTTACAATCTCAAAAGCGCCGTAATGGGCACCAAGAGCATTATCAAGATAGCCAACAAGTACTTTACCGACGAGGAACTGAACCAGCTCTCTGTAGTAGCTCCCAACATCAGCCTATGCATAATCAAGGACTATGAAATCATAGAGAAGCGCATGGTGGTAATGCCAGAAGAGTTGGTGGGCATAGTTCGTTGCCCCAATCCCAAGTGTATTACCAACAATGAACCTATGCAAACACGCTTCAAAACCACATCACACAGTAGCGACATCATCCGATGCAGCTATTGCAACAAGGACGTGGACCTCAAGGACGTTTGCATCGTTGAATAAAGTAGACACACACACTCTCTCTCGCACACACACGTATATTTAATACATATTATATAGAGTATAATCAGAGACACCCACATGAGGAAGGCGATATTCATACTATTATGGCTACTGCTCATTGGTGGCACGGCGGCCGTTGGCTGGGTATTTTGGGCCATCAATGAGGGACGCATCGGATATATGCCCAATATGGAGCAGATGTCCAACCCCGTGGACAAGTTTGCCAGTCAGGTAATGACGTGCGACGGCAAACTGCTTGGCACATATAGCTATGGTGAAACCAATCGTATCTACACCGACTTTGACTCCATCGCTCCTGCCATGGTGCAAGCATTGATTGCCACCGAAGACGAGCGATTCTACGACCATGCCGGTATCGACTTCAAGGCCTTGTTCAGAGCCATTGTGAAGCGCGGATTGCTTAGACAGAAGAGTGCCGGTGGCGGTTCCACCATCACTCAGCAGTTGGCCAAGCAGCTATATAGCGAGCGTGCCGAGACAACGATGGAACGTCTCTTTCAAAAGCCTATAGAATGGATGATAGCGCTCAGACTTGAACGCTCCTTCACCAAAGAGGAAATCATCACCATGTATCTCAACTACTTTGACTTCCTCTACAATGCCGTGGGCATAAAGAGCGCTTCACGTACATATTTCAACAAGGAACCTCAGCATCTGTCCATTGAGGAGTGTGCCACACTGGTGGGCATGTGCAAGAATCCGTCTTACTTCAACCCCGTGCGCAGAAATGAGCGAACAAAGGACCGCCGTAATACGGTGCTCGGCCAGATGGTGCGCTCAAAATATCTCACTCAGGAAGAGGCTGATAGCCTGATGCAATTGCCACTGACACTCAATTTCCGTCGCAACGACCACAAGAGTGGTATAGCCATGTATTATCGCGAGCATCTGCGCCGTGCACTGATGGCAAAGAAGCCAGAGCGCTCCAACTATGAGGCTTGGCAATCTCAGAAATACTATGAGGACTCACTTGCATGGGAAGAAGACCCTCTGTATGGCTGGTGTCATAAGAACAAGAACAAGGAAGGACGTCACTACAATCTCTACACCGATGGCCTGAAGATATACAGCACCATCGACAGCCGTATGCAGGCTTATGCCGAAGCCAGTGTGGCAGAGCATGTGGTGGGATATTTGCAACCAGCATTTGACAAGGAGCAGAAGAGAAATCCTCGTCGTCCCTACTTCCGCGAACTACCTGCCGACAGGGTGAAGAACGACATACAACGTGCTAAACGCCAAAGCGAAAGATGGGTAACCATGAAGACCGCTGGCTTTAGCGACAAAGCCATAGAGGAATCATTCAACACTCCCATCGAGATGAGCATCTACTCTCCCACGGGAGACATAGACACGCTGATGACTCCCCTGGATTCGCTCAAATACTACAAGGGATTCCTACATGCGGGGTTTGTGTGTATGGATACCGAAATGGGCGATGTCAAGGCCTATGTGGGTGATATCAACTACTCTCACTTCCGCTATGATATGGTTGGACAAGGTAGACGCCAGGTGGGTTCTACCATCAAGCCCTTCCTTTATGCCCTGGCCATGGAGAGTGGATATAGCCCCTACGACTTGGCTCCCAATGTGGAAGTTACATATCAGGTGGGCGACCAGGAATGGACACCTCGCAATGCCAGCTCGAAGAGAATTGGCGAAATGGTGACTCTCAAATGGGGTTTGGCACAATCCAACAACTGGATTTCTGCTTGGTTGATGAACCAATTGAGCCCTGAATTGCTGGTTAGCTTGATACACGAATTCGGTGTCCTCAACAAGGAAATAGACCCCACCATGTCACTATGTCTTGGTGCTTGCGAAATCAGTGTGCTCGAGATGGTAAGCGCATACACTGGTTTTGCCAAAGAAGGTATGCGACGTGCTCCTCGCTTCGTCACCAAGATAGAGGATAGCGAAGGCAATGTATTGGCCACCTTCACACCTAACATTCAGCACGTTATCAGCAGAGATGCTGCCTGGAAGATGGTGGAACTGATGCGTGGCGTAATGGATGGCGGTACTGGTTCGCGTATGCGCTTCAGATATAATATCCAATCCCCCATGGCTGGTAAAACTGGTACTACCAACGACAACTCCGATGGATGGTTTGTTGGCTACACTCCCAGCCTTGCATTTGGCGTGTGGGTTGGTGGCGACGAGCGCGACATTCATTTCAGTTCTATGAGCTATGGTCAGGGTGCTGCTTCTGCATTGCCAGTAGCTGCCAACTTCCTCAAGAAAGTATATGCTGATGGAGCACTTGGTTATGACCCCGAGGAGGAATTTGAGGTACCTGACGAACTGGAAAATACATGGTCGGAAGAAAAGATAGCAGCAGCCGAGCCAGATAGCGTCTTCGTCGAGGACGAGGTAATGAACCCATAGATTTATTCTTAATTTCATATCTTTCCCGGCTTTTCCTTCGAGAAAGGTCGGGATTTTTATTTGATTTTTTAGTATTGTGTTACACGATACGCAAATTTCATTCCTATTTTTTAGTATTCAGCTACACGATACACAAATTTTGGATAATTCTGAGCTCTCTTTATCTAATAAAATCCAACATTGACATTTTTTAACCTCTAAGATACTCACACTCGGATAAACTCAAATAAATTTGGTTTATCTCTCGTTTAATCTTTCTTTGAGGCTGGTGCCTCTAAGATACTCACACTCGGATAAACTCAAATAAATTTGGTTTATCTCTCGTTTAATCGTATCTTTGCAAGCGATAAGAAGATTTCCATTAAAAATAAAAATATATGACACAAGAAAATATACTCCTAGGACTGACTTCTTCCGAAGTGGAAGAGAGCCGTAGGCAACACGGAATCAACATCCTGACTCCTCCTAAAAAGGCTTCTCTTTGGGAGCAATTCATGGAGAAATTTGAAGACCCTATCATCCGCATCCTACTCTGCGCATGGATACTGGCCATGATTATCTCTGCATACCATTGCTGGGGACCAGAAAACGCTGGATGGGAAGCCTTCATAGAACCCATAGGTATCTTCTTTGCCATCATGCTGGCTAGTTCTATTGGTTTAATCTTCGAGGTAAAGGCTGCCAAGGCCTTCGACGTACTCAATCAGGTAAACGACGATATACCTGTGATGGTGATGAGAGAAGGAAGAGTCACTGAGATAAAAAGATCAGAAGTAGTAGTGGGTGACATCGTGATGCTAAATACTGGCGATGAGATACCTGCCGATGGTACTTTGCTGGAGGCTATTTCCTTGCAAATCAACGAATCCTCACTCACCGGAGAACCAATCATCTCGAAAACCACACGCAAGGAAGACTTTGACCACGAAGCCACCTATCCTTCCAATTGTGCCATGCGCGGCACTACGGTGGTAGACGGACATGGTATCATGCAGATAACAGCCGTGGGCGATGCTACGGAGTATGGCAAGGTTAATCAGGGGGCTCAGATGGACAACAACATAGACACTCCCCTTCAGTTGCAACTAAAGCGCTTGGCCGACATCATCAGTAAGGCTGGTTATAGCATAGCCATACTTACCTTTCTGGTGCTTACTGCCAAGGTTTTCTTCCAGGATGCCAACATGGGTAATTTCTACTACATCGAGCATATTCTGAACAACTTTATGATTGCCGTAACGCTTGTTGTTGTATCTGTACCTGAAGGCTTGCCCATGAGCGTGACACTGAGCCTTGCTCTCAGTATGAGCCGTATGCTCAAGGCCAACAATCTGGTGCGCAAGATGCATGCATGCGAAACAATGGGTGCTACCACCGTGATTTGTACCGACAAGACTGGCACGCTCACTCAGAATCAGATGCGCGTCAACTCCACAAAATTCTTTTCTACCGAGCTGGACAACATCATTCACGAGGGCATTGCCGTCAACTCTACTGCCAATCTTGAGAAGCAGGATGGCAAGCCCACCAAGACATTGGGCAACCCCACCGAGGCAGCTCTTCTTCTTTGGCTTGACGAACTGGGCATCGACTTCAATCGTCTTCGCCAGAAGGCTAAGGTTATAAGCCAACTAACATTCTCTACCGAGCGCAAATACATGGCCACGGTGGTAAATTCTACCATCGATGGAAAGCGAATACTTTATGTAAAAGGTGCTCCTGAGATAGTAATGAATTATTGCAAAGACGTTGCTTCTGACTCTTCCAACAAAGACATTACAGAACATCGCCATGGGATAGAAACCGATTTATTCAACTATCAGAACCAGGCCATGCGCACACTGGGCTTTGCTTACAAAGTATTGGATGCCAACGAGAGTGATGCTCCGTACGAGAATGGTTTCCTATCCATCCATGATCTTACTTTCCTAGGCATTTGTGCTATCTCTGACCCCGTGCGTAGCGATGTACCTCGTGCCGTAGGTGCTTGTCAGAAGGCTGGCATCGACATAAAAATTGTCACCGGTGATACTCCTGCCACCGCTCGCGAGATTGCTCGTCAGATAGGCATCTGGAACAATAGTAACAATGATGACAACAGATGTATCATCACTGGTCCTGACTTTGAAACTCTATCTGATGACGAGGCTTCTGAGCGTGTCAAGCACCTGAAGATAATGTGCCGTGCTCGACCCACCGACAAGCAACGCTTGGTACAACTGCTTCAAGCCCAGGATGCCGTAGTGGCGGTAACGGGAGATGGCACCAATGATGCTCCTGCACTGAAGGCCGCTCAGGTAGGTCTGTCCATGGGCGATGGCACCTCCGTTGCTAAGGAGGCTAGCGATATTACCATCTTAGACAATTCCTTCTCTAGCATAGTGCAAGCCGTGATGTGGGGACGCTCTCTCTACAAGAACATCCAGCGCTTCCTGCTCTTCCAACTCACCATTAATGTGGTTGCATGTGCTATAGTATTACTAGGCTCACTGATAGGCACCAGTTCTCCGCTTACCATTACTCAGATGCTATGGGTCAACCTCATTATGGATACCTTTGCGGCTGGTGCTCTTGCATCGTTGCCACCCAATTGGAGCGTAATGCGCGACAAGCCTCGCAAGAGTGGCAAAAATGGAGACTTCATCATCAATCGTA
Organism: Bacteroidaceae bacterium; assembly: GCA_017381015.1. Taxonomy (GTDB): domain Bacteria; phylum Bacteroidota; class Bacteroidia; order Bacteroidales; family Bacteroidaceae; genus Physcousia. The sequence continues at coordinate 4,343 of JAFOCV010000150.1, read as the reverse complement.
GCATGGCGATTTCTATCTTTGGTATAGGCCTCATCTTCACCATTGTACTACTGGGCCTGCTCCTCTACATGAAGGGTGATGGAAATCTCTCTGCCACAGAACTCACATGGTTCTTCACATATTTCGTAATGCTTCAGGTGTGGAACCTCTTCAATGCCAAAGCATTCATGACGGGACATTCTGCCTTTGCCAATCTGAAGCAGAGTCAAAGCTTTGTGTGGGTGGCTTTGCTGATTATCGTTGGACAATACATCATCGTCACATTTGGAGGCAAGATGTTCAACGTGGTTCCTCTTAGCACTCACTCATGGCTGATGGCATTTGTTCTCTCCGTGCCCGTGCTTGTGGTGGGCGAAATCGGAAGACTCGCCTTTTCTAAAAACAAAAAATAATCACAACTAAAATAATTCCTTTTATGAAGAAAACCTTTATTGCAGCTGCCCTTGCAATGAGCTTTGGTCTTAGCGCTATGGCACAGACAACAAATCCTCTTTTGGAGCGCCGTTTCAACACTCCCCACGAGATAGCTCCTTTTAGCAAAATTACTACAGACAACTATCGCGAAGCATACCTCCTTGGTATGGAGGAGGCGAAGAAAGAGATTGATGCTATCGTCAATAATCCAGAGGCTCCCACCTTTGAGAATACCATCGTAGCACTGGATTGCTCTGGCTCATTGCTAAGACGTACCGCTGGTGTATTTGGTGGCTTGAGCCGCTCATGTTCTACACCAGAATATCAGCAACTGGAGAGCGAACTCTCTCCCCTACTCTCTGCTCATAGCGATTACATCAATATGAACGAAGCTCTCTTCAAACGTGTCAAGGCTGTATATGACCAGCAGGCTTCTCTAAATCTTAATACCGAGCAGAAACGACTACTTGACAAGACCTACAAGGGTTTTGTGCGTGGTGGCGCCTTGCTTGACAAAGCTCAAAAACAACGTCTGTCGGAGATTAACCTTCAATTGGCTAAACTTCAGTTGCAATTCACCCAAAACCTAATGCACGACACCAACCAGAGCTATGTCACCGTTGACAATATCAGCGACCTTGAGGGCTTATCAGAAGGTGACATTCAGAAGGCTGCTGCTCTAGCTGAGCGCACTGGTGCCAAGGGTAAGTATCGCTTCAATATGCAGCGTCCCAGTTGCAACCCTGTACTTCAGTATGCCAAGAATCGCGAACTCCGTCGTCAGGTGTATGAGATGTACAATAATCGTTGTAATCACAACGACCAGTACGACAACAAGGCCATCTCTGCTCAGATTGTAGCACTACGTCTTGAAGAAGCTAAACTAATGGGTTACAACACCTTTGCTGACATGCAACTGGAAACTCGTATGGCCAAGAAGCCTGAAAACGTATACAATCTTCTCGACCAGATATGGAAACCTGCCGTAGAAGCAGCCAATCGTGAACTTGGCGACATCAAGGAAATGATGCGCAAAGATGGCATCAAGGGTGAGCCTAAGCCCTGGGATTACATGTATTACCTAGACAAAGCTAAGCAGGAGAAATTCAGCATTAGCGAAGCTGAAGTAAGCCAATACCTGGAAATCAACAATGTATTGAAGGGTATCTTCTGGACGGCTACAAAACTATATGGTGTCACCTTCCGCGAGCGCACAGAAGACTATCCACAATATCACAAACAGCAACAGAGTTGGGATGTCATAGACGAAAATGGTCACCTCATTGCTATTTTCTATAGTGACTTCTTCCCTCGCGATGGCAAGGGTGCCGGTGCTTGGTGTGGTCGCTTCCGTCCTCAATCTTACGATGGCACTATGCGTGTGCAACCCATAGTTACCAACGTATGCAACATGACCCTTCCTGCCGAAGAGGGTGGTCCTGCATTGCAAACTGTTGACAACGTACTAACCATGTTCCACGAATTTGGTCATGCTCTTCATTCTTTCTTCCGTGATGTTCAATATCAGGGCACTGGCAATGTTGAGCGCGATTTCGTAGAACTTCCCTCGCAAATCAATGAGCATTGGGCATTCGAACCTGAGGTTCTTCGTCAATATGCTCGTCACTACAAGACTGGCGAACTCATGCCTCAATCTCTTGTGGACAAGCTAGATGCTAGTAGCAAGTATGGTCAGGGATTTGCTACGGTTGAGTATCTTGCTGCTTCTTATGTTGACCTCGACTTGCACGTACTCACCGAGATGCCTAAGAAACTAGACGTAATGAAATTCCAAGCCGAGAAGATGGGTAAGCGCGGCATGCCCACTCAGATACTACCTCGCTATAGCGTCACTAACTTCTCTCACACAATGGGTGGTGGTTATAGTGCTGGCTACTATAGCTACATCTGGGCAGAGGTACTCGACGCTGATGCCTTCGAAGCGTTCAAGGAAACTGGCGACATCTTCAATCAAGAGGTGGCTAAGCGTTTCCGCGAAGAAATCCTCACTCCTGGTGGTATTCTTCCTGGCGACGAGATGTACAGACGTTTCCGTGGTCGCGACCCCAAAATTGATGGCTTGCTCAAGAATCGTGGCTTCCTGAGTGCTCACCCCTCACAAAAGGTTTCCACCGAAGGCAAGGCTGGTAAATAAAGTAATGAACCGCACCTATATTGCAATAGACTTAAAATCTTTTTATGCTTCTGTTGAATGCATAGAACGTGGACTCGACCCGCTCACCGCCCTTTTGGTGGTGGCGGACGAGAGTCGCACGGACAAAACCATTTGTCTTGCCGTCTCACCTGCGCTCAAGGCTTATGGAATACCTGGCAGAGCAAGACTATGGGAGGTGCGTCAGAAAGCAAAAAATATTGACTTCATCATCACACCTCCGCGCATGGCACTATACCTCGAGTATAGCAACCGCATAATGGAGGTATATCAGAAATATGTAGCTCCCGAGGATATCCACAAATACTCCGTAGACGAGGTGTTTATGGACATCACCAACTATAAATTACTCCACAAACTAACACCACGCCAACTGACCACTCGCATCCTTCTCGATGTACTTCACACTACTGGCATCACTGGCACGGCTGGTATTGGCAACAACTTATACCTTGCCAAAGTGGCAATGGATATCTTAGCCAAGCATACCGAACCTGACGAGCATAATGTACGCATTGCTGAGCTCAACGAAAACGACTATCGCCACCAACTTTGGCACCACACACCTATCACCGATTTCTGGCGAGTGGGCAGACGAACGGCTGAGAAATTAGCTCGCTATGGCATACACACTATGGGACAATTAGCACGTGCTTCACTAAGTAGCGAAAACCTGCTCTTCAAACTATTTGGTGTCAATGCCGAGCTCCTAATTGACCATGCATGGGGATGGGAACCTTGCCGCATTAGCGATATAAAAGCCTACAAACCACACTCTTCCTCCATCTCTTCAGGACAAGTGTTAAGTTATGCATACCCCACTAAAATGGCAAAGGTTGTTGTACGCGAAATGGCTGAGGCATTAGCCCTGGACCTACTGGCCAAACATCTTTGCACCAACCAAATCGTACTCACTATCGGGTACGACACTGAGTCATTGCAGCATAATGACATCTGCGAACAATACCACGGCACAACTACCTCCGATTTTTATGGTCGGGAAGTTCCTACTCATGCCCATGGAAGCCAGAAACTGGCATCACACACTTACTCTGCTCACACTATTACAGAAAGTGCTTTGCAAATTTTCGAGCGTATCATTAATCCCATTCTTCTTGTTAGGCGCATCAACATTACAGCTGCCAACGTGCTCAATGAGAACCAAACACATAACACTCCACCTCAACAACTAGACTTCATCAACCAACTCTTTGGCGAGGAGCTACCGCAAGAAGAATCCGAGAAGGAACAACGTCTAATGAAAGCATCTCTAGCCATCCACAAGCGTTATGGCAAGAATGCATTGCTGAAGGGTATAAATTTTGACAAGGGGGCTACTGGTCGTGATAGAAATGAACAGATAGGAGGACACCAGAAATGAATCACTACGATGACATTATCAACCTCCCACACTGGGAACCTAAACAGCGCAAGCGCATGAGTATGGAAGCACGCGCCGCACAATTTGCGCCCTTTGCTGCTTTAAAGGAATCTGAGGAGGAAGACAAAAAGGACGAATATACAATATAGATAGTAAATATATATTGAATAGTTGTTTTTTTGTATCATTTATAGACCTTGGTTTATCTATTTTCATAAACCAATAACTCCATTCAAACCTCAAAAACACATCAGTAAACATGCGCTGATAGAATCTCACTCGAGGAAATAATTTTTGAGAGTTCGCAAATAGGTTTCCTTCAGAAAAAATGCATTTCCTGGATTCAGAAAGTGATTTTCCGCCATGGAAAACACT
>JAFOCV010000149.1 GCA_017381015.1 Bacteroidaceae bacterium | reverse complement strand
TATATATATAATATAATATAGTAACTATTTCTTTAGTAGATTTTGGCTAGTTGGGGGGTATCAAAATATATAACTGTCAACTGTCAACTGTCAACCATATCACTTTGTCGGTTCTCTGAGGGGTAAGTATGTACAATAGCGTGAAAGAACCTGTTAATCAAGAGCACTTTTATTTAGAAAATGTTTGGTTATTAATGTTGTTTTGCTAACTCTGCCTTCGGATAGGTGAAGAAAAGAGTGATGAACAGGGTGAGCCTCTATTCTGTGGAAAAGATGTGGCTAGGGCACTGGGATACAAGAAGCCAGAAAAGGCTCTGCGCGTCCACATTGAAGACGATGATAAGGTGGTGAACAAAATGGACACCACCTATGGAATCAAACCAACCATCTTCATCAACGAATCCGGTCTCTACTCCCTCGTCCTCTCATGTTGAATGAAGGCGCACTTGGGGATACAGAAGTGGACAACGCCTTAAACAGGGTTCCTCTTTCTGGAGGGAGCAGGAGGTGCATGATGTCAATATATAAACCACATCTGTGGCTAAATCAGTGGTATCGTGGGGAGAAATGCTCATTTTTTACATACTTGAAAAATCTGAATAGCCACGAAATGCAGAAAAATCAAAGGAGGGCAAAATCAGCACCTCGGAGCACCAAAACAAACACTTTTGCGCCACGAATCAGCACTTTTTCTACTCAAAAACGTGGTTTTCTGAGGTAGTTTTAAAACGCCTCATAATCAGCAATGTGAAATTTTCTGACATCATTTTTGGCGAGGAGAGATTAGCGATTAGAGATTAGCGATTAGAGATTAGCGATGAGCGATATTCCGAATACTCTGAATACTCCGATTACTCCGATTACTCCGATTACTCTGAATACTCCGATTACTCCGAATTATCGCTAGTCGCTCATCGCTAGTCGCTCCTCGTTCCTCGTTCATCCCTCCTCTATCACCATCTCCACGGGGCAATGGTCGCTACCGAAGATGTCCGTGTGGATGGATGCAGATTGGATGCGAGGCTGGAGGCTGTTGGAAGTGATGAAATAGTCGATGCGCCAGCCCGTGTTCTTCTCGCGAGCCTTGAAGCGATAGCTCCACCACGAGTAGATGTCCTTCTGATCGGGATGAAGAAAGCGGAAGGTGTCAGTAAAACCACTCTCCAGCAAGAGCGTCATCTTCTGGCGCTCCTGGTCGGTAAAGCCAGGGTTCATCCTGTTGGTCTTGGGATTCTTCAGGTCTATCTCCTGATGCGCCACATTCAGGTCGCCACAATAGATGACGGGTTTCTTCTGGTCCAGAGCAGAGAGATAGCGGCGCAGGTCGTCTTCCCATTGCATGCGATAGTCCAGGCGCTTGAGCCCATCCTGCGAGTTGGGCGTGTAGCAGCATACCAGGTAGAAGTCTTTCATCTCCAGGGTGATGAGTCGGCCCTCGGTGTCGTGCTCCTCAATGCCCATGCCATAGGTGACGCTCAGAGGCTGATGGCGAGTGAAGATGGCAGTACCGCTATAGCCCTTCTTTTCGGCATAGTTCCAATAGGAGGTGTAGCCAGGTATATCCAGGTCTATCTGTCCAGCTTGCAACTTGGTTTCCTGAAGGCAGAAGAAGTCGGCATCCAGTTGGTGGAATGCTTCCAGAAAGTTCTTGCCCACTACGGCGCGGAGTCCGTTTACGTTCCAACTGATGAATTTCATATCTGGTGTCTGTGTTTTTTGGGGAGTGTTTGTGATTGAGTGTTAGTTGTGCAAAGGGTTAATTGCGAATTGCAACAGAAAGGACGAACCCATGTTGCAAGTAATCTGTCGAGTGCAGGTTGATGTCCAGCAGATTCTCGGGGGAGAGTAGATGGTGCAGATTGTCCTGCAGGCCCGTGCCGCAGAGTTTGACCAAGGCCTCCTTCTGTGTCCAAAGGCGGAAGAAATGCAGGGGTTCCTGCCTAATCAAGGCCTGCTCCTCGGGGCTCATGGTGTGACGGATGAGGGAGTCGCTCACCCTGCGGTCCGTGCTCTCTACGTCTATGCCCACTGGCGAGGAAGATACCACGCATGCTATGGCGTGCGAGCAATGGCTCAGATTGAAATGCACGTGGGGGTATTCCCTGAGCGAGGGCTTGCCATGCTCTCCAATCACGAAGGAGGGCTTATCCTGGATGCCATATTGCTCTTGAAGGGCTTGGCATAGCAGGAGATAGGAGAGGCAGCAATCGCGCCTTCCGGCGAAGAACTTGTACTGGAGTGCCTGTTCCCTGCGCCACGAAGGCAGACGGAGCAGGTCTGTGGCCAATTGCTCCTCGGAGTATGTGTCGTGCTCGTGCCAAATCAAAGTCTTCATGCCATGTGTGTACGGAGGAGGATTCTCTAAGCCTTGAAGGAGCTTTCCTTCTTGATAATTTGCTTTCTCGTGTACCAAAGCATGCTGGCGGCTATGACACAACTGAGGGCATCGGCAAGGGGTAGGCTATACCATACGCCATCCAAACCAAAGAAGGTGGGCAGGATGAGCAACCCAGGTATGAGGAATATCAATTGGCGCGAGGTGCTCAGGAAGATACTCTTGCCGGCATGACCGATGCTTTGGAAGAAGTTGCTCACCACCATCTGAGCACCCACCAATGGGAATACGCTCACGCAGAGGCGGAAACCATGCGAAGAGAGAGCAATGATGTTCTCGTCGGTGGTGAAGATGAGCGAAGGTATGCGAGGGATAAATTCTCCTATCAGGAAGCCTGCCGTGGTGACCACCGTGGCGGCGGATATGGTGTAGAAGAGTACCTGCCACACGCGGTCGTTCTTGTGAGCTCCCCAGTTGTAACCAGCAATGGGTTGCATACCTTGATTGAGGCCCATCACTATCATCAGGAAGAAGAATACCACGCTATTTACTATGCCATAGGCCGTGAGAGCATCATCTCCGCCATAGCGTTGCATGCTACGATTGATGAGCAGCACCACCAGACAGGCACAAGCATTCATCAGGAATGGAGCCATGCCGATGGCTATGGTTTGGCGCACGATGCTGGTCTTGAGCCTATAGATGCCACGCTTGAGATGCAGCAGCTCTTGCTTGCGACTGAAGAGAGTCAGTACGGCAATGAGTGCGAAAGATTGTGAAATGACGGTGGCCCATGCGGCACCTCGGATACCCATGTCGAAGGTGATGATAAAGAGAGGGTCCAATACGGCATTGATGGCTATGCCCGCTATGGTGAGCATCATGGCGGTGACGGGATGACCAGCCGCACGCATGATGGCATTGAGCCCTAGATAGCTATGCGATACTACATTGAAAATGAGTATTATCTGCATGTATTCACGAGCATATGGCAAGGTGACATCCGATGCTCCGAAGAGGTAGAGTATGGGGTCAAGAAAAGCCATACACACGATGGTGAAAAGGGTGCCCAGGATGAGATTGAGCGTGATGGCATTGCCAAGCACATTCTGAGCCGTGGCATAGTCCTTCTGACCTAGGCGCACACTGATTACCGTACTGGCACCCACACCCACCATGGCACCAAAGGCTGCGCCCAGGTTCATGAAAGGAAAGGTGGCCGTGAGTCCACCCAATGCCAACGTGCCCACATAGTGTCCGATGAAGGCGCGGTCTATAATGTTGTACAACGAACTAGCCACCATAGCTGCTATGGCTGGCAAGGCATAACTCATCAGGAGTCGGCCAATGGGTTTTTCGCCCAATTCAGTAGGTACTCTCTGTCCCATAACGAGTGCCAAAGTTATAAAAAATAGCACAAAACACCATCCCTTGGCAAGGAATAATTAACATTTTGTCAGAAAAACTAAAAAATACCCATGCAGAAGCAACGTTGTTTTGTCATTTTATTACTAACTTTGCAAACGATTGTGCGTATTTATAAATTAGATACGCGCATATATTTGTTTTCTACGAGACAAAAATTAACTAAACACAATATCATTTAAAATCTCAAAATGAGTAATCAGACAGAAAAAATCAAGGAGTTGCATCAGCTCCGCGAGAAAGCTCGCATGGGTGGTGGCGAAAAGGCTATCGCTAAGCAGCACGAGAAGGGCAAACTGACAGCCCGTGAGCGCATCAACATGTTGTTGGATGCTGGTAGTTTCGAGGAAATGGACATGTTCGTTGAGCATCGTTGCTACAACTTCGGCATGGAAAAGAAACACTACCTCGGTGATGGCGTAGTAACCGGTTGTGGTACTATCGCTGGTCGCCTGGTATACGTTTTTGCCCAGGACTTCACCGTTACCGCAGGTTCATTGTCAGAAATGCTTGCAAGCAAGATTTGCAAGATTATGGACATGGCTATGAAGGTAGGTGCTCCCGTTATCGGTTTGAACGACTCGGGTGGTGCTCGTCTTCAGGAGGGTGTTAACTCATTGGCTGGTTATGCAGAGATTTTCCAGCGCAACATTATGGCATCTGGCGTAATCCCCCAGATCAGTGCCATCATGGGCCCCTGCGCAGGTGGTGCCGTATATAGCCCCGCTCTGACCGACTTTACCTTGATGGTGGAGAATACCTCATACATGTTCCTCACAGGTCCTGGCCCCGTTAAGGCAGTATTGGGCGAGGTGGTAACCCAGGAGCAGTTGGGTGGCGCTAGCGTACATGCTACCAAGAGCGGTGTGACTCACTTCACCGCAAGCACCGAGGAAGAGGCTATCGCAATGATTCAGAAGTTGATGAGCTACATCCCTCAGAACAACCTGGAGAAGACTCCTCGCGTGGCATGCACAGACCCCATCAACCGCATGGAGGACTACTTGAACGAAATCATCCCCGACAATCCCAACATGCCCTACGACATGTACGAGGTAATTGCTGGTATCGTGGACAATGGCGAATTCTTCGAGGTACAGCCCGACTATGCCAAGAACCTAATCATCGGTTTCGCACGCTTCAATGGTCAGTCAGTAGGTATCGTAGCCAACCAGCCCAAGCAGTTGGCAGGTGTATTGGATTGCAACAGCAGCCGCAAGGGTGCACGCTTCGTACGCTTCTGTGATGCCTTCAATATCCCCTTGGTTACCCTGGTGGACGTGCCCGGCTTCTTGCCCGGTACCGCTCAGGAGTACAATGCCGTAATTTTGCACGGTGCTAAGTTGCTCTACGCTTATGGCGAGGCTACTGTGCCCAAGGTAACAGTAACCCTCCGCAAGAGCTATGGTGGTAGCCACATCGTAATGAGCTGTAAGCAGTTGCGTGGCGATATCAACTATGCATGGCCCTCTTCAGAGATTGCCGTAATGGGTGCTAGTGGCGCAGCAAGCGTACTTTATGCCAAGGATGCCAAGACCCTTAAGGATGAGGGTAAGGTGGAAGAGGCTAAGGCTTACATCAAGGAGAAGGAAGAGGAGTACAACAAGCTATTCGCTACTCCCTACCAGGCAGCCAAGTTTGGTTACATCGACGATGTCATCGAGCCTCGCAACACTCGCTTCCGCGTAATCCGCGCTTTGGCTCAGCTAGAGAACAAGAAACTTACCAACCCCGCCAAGAAGCATGGCAATATCCCCTTGTAATATATGAATACTCTTGCTATAACAATTCAAACATTGCAATTGGCAGGTATCAGTATTGCTGTTGTATTCGCCATCTTGGTAGCATTGGTGTTGGTTTTGGGCATCTTTTCACTAGTTGCCACCAAGGCCGTAGCCAAGAAACCAGCCATGGCTAAAAACGTCAAGGAAGAATACAACAATGCCAAGACCCTTGCCAATGCCAGTCTTGAAGACAAGGCAGCAGTGGCACTTGCCTTGTACCTATATGAGCAGGACGAGATGAATCAGGAGAGTGGTATCCTTACCATTACCCACCATGATCACTCTTGGTCTTCACAGTTGAACACAAGACTATAGTATCAAGTGTAATCTATTAAAAATTAAAGACAAATGAAAGAATTTAAATTCAAAATAGGTGGCACTGACTATCTTGCCACTGTAGAAGAACTTCAGGGTGGTAACATGCAGGTTACCGTCAATGGTCAGACATATCAGGTGGAAATGCCTCAGACACGTGCATGCGGTCCTCGTCCAGCAATGGCAGGTGCTGCTCCCGTGGCACAGGCAGGTGGTCCCAAGAACGTGGTAAGCGAATTGCCCGGTACCGTTACTGAGGTAAAGGTTGGTGCTGGTCAGCACGTAAAGCGTGGCGAGGTATTGCTCGTAATCGAGGCAATGAAGATGGCTAACGACATCGTGGCCGAGGTGGATGGCACCGTTCAGCGCGTAGCCGTAAGCAATGGCCAGAGCGTGAACCAGGGCGACCTCTTGGTGGAGATGGTGGCCGACGTAGTAGCTGCTCCCGTAGCTGCTCCCGCTCCCAAGGCAGCTCCCGCAGCTTCTGCACCCGTTAGTGCACCCGTAGCAGCTCCCGCTCCCGCAGCTGGTGCCAAGACCGTGACCGCACCCCTCCCAGGTTCTATCACCAAGGTTAGCGTAAAGGTGGGCGATACCGTAGCTGCTGGCGACACCGTATTGATGATGGAAGCCATGAAGATGGAAAACAGCATCACAGCAGAGTTCGCTGGTACCGTGAAGGCTGTCCTTTGCAAGGAAGGCGACCAGGTACAGAGTGGTCAGGCTCTAGTAGAATTAAGCTAAGCCCTAAACATTAATATTGAGAAAAATCAAATATGAAAAGTTTTGTAAAATACTTCTCACTCATTGCCCTGATGTTGCTCGTGGCAACACCAGCGATGGCATTTGATATGGAAGAGGGCTTGGACAAGTTCTTCGGTGAGATGGGCTTCATCAACTTCTTCGTTGGCGAAGGTTGGAAGAATCTCATCATGATTGCCGTAGGTTGCTATCTTCTGTATTTGGCCATCAAAAAGGGCTTTGAGCCTTTGTTGCTTCTACCCATCGCATTTGGTATGATTTTGTCTAATCTTCCAGGTGCAGGTATGTTCAGCAGCGAATTGTGGAATGACTTCCTTGATCCCAATAGCCCCAACTATCATAGCTATGGATATATTATGGCTCATGGTGGCTTGTTGGACATCTTGTACATCGGCGTTAAGGCTGGTATCTATCCCTGTCTTATCTTCCTGGGTGTAGGTGCTATGACCGACTTTGGTCCGCTGATTGCTAATCCCAAGAGCCTTCTCCTTGGTGCAGCTGCTCAGATTGGTATCTTTGCCACCTTCATCGTGGTACAGGCTGATATACCCATCTTCGGTTTCAATGCAGCACAGGCAGCTTCTATCGGTATCATTGGTGGTGCCGATGGTCCTACTGCTATCTTCCTTACCTCTAAGTTGGCTCCCGAATTGCTAGGCCCCATTGCCGTAGCTGCTTATAGCTACATGGCTCTCGTACCCGTGATTCAGCCTCCCATCATGCGTGCTCTTACTACCAAGAAGGAGCGTCTCATTCGCATGTCTCAGTTGCGCACCGTCAGCAAGAAGGAAAAGATTATCTTCCCCATCGTGGTAGCAGTAATCGTAACTTTGGTTGTGCCCAGCGCAGGTACTTTGATTGGTTGCTTGATGCTTGGTAACTTGATGAAGGAATGTGGTTGCGTGGACCGTCTGAGCAAGACCGCACAGAACGAGTTGAACAACATCGTGGTTATATTCCTCGGTATCACCGTAGGTGCTACTGCTACCGCTAGCTCATTCCTCAACTGGCAGACTATCGGTATCTTGGCCGTAGGTATTGTAGCCTTCGGTGTAGGTTCTGCATCTGGTGTGCTTATGGCCAAGTTGATGAACCTATTCTTGAAGGAGGGTTCTAAGATTAATCCTCTCATCGGTTCTGCTGGTGTAAGTGCCGTGCCTATGGCTGCTCGTGTATCTCAGCAGGAGGGTCAGAAGGAAGACCGTCGCAACTTCTTGTTGATGCACGCTATGGGCCCCAACGTAGCTGGTGTTATCGGTTCTGCCGTAGCAGCAGGTATCCTGCTCAGCTTCTTGGGATAATACATAGCCCGGTTCCACAAAAGAACACACATATCTATATAGTAAAGCGAGGATGCATGTAACAATGTGTCCTCGCTTGTTTTTAATGTATGCCATCCCACTGGTCTCTGGTCTTTGGTCTTTGGTCTTTGGTCTTTGGTCCGAATACTCCGAATACTCTGATTACTCTGAATACTCTGATTATTCCGATTACTCTGATTATTCCGATTCCTCTGAATACTTCGATTTCTCATTCAAAAAAGAGGGCATGCTAGAAAGCACACCCTCAAATCACTTAAAACCAATTCCGAGATACCAGGCTTTAGGTCCTGCTTACCTCGTTTTCCTAATATAGTCAGCTCGTTTTATCAGATAGTTGGCACGCGCCTCAGAGAGACGGTCTTCGCTCTTGCGCAATAGTGTTTCGCTCTCCAGAAGGTCGGACAATATCTCAGTGCCCATGCGGTATTTGTCATAAGACATGCGCATATTTTCTCTTGCCTCCATCACACTGGTAATGGCTATGCCTATTTGCAGATGTGCCTCCTCCAGTGCCATCCATGAGGCTTCCGTGTCAATGATCAGTTGTTCGCGAGCATCTTTCATCTGATTTTCTGATAGCTCCAATGCCAACTTCTCTCGGCGAATGGCTTTAGAACCACCCCACCATGCAGAGAGAGGCAGGCTGACGGTGCCAAAGGCCATACCATTGTTGCTCTTAGAGTCGATGATGCTTTTTGCTCCATCCGAAAGACCACCCAGCGACATGTGGCTAAGGCTGACACCCACGGCCACGGTGGGCAGGTTCTTGCCCACTTCCATGCGGACCTTCAATTTGTGGGCATCTACATTCTTTTGTGCCAAGGCCAATTCCTCTCTGTATCGAACGGCTTCATCGGGAGAGGTGTACAGATAGGCTGGGTCTTCCTTTCTGAAGTCGATACCCTCTTTCACGTCAATGCTCTCGTCAGCCTTTCCTATTTGTTGTGCCAGAAGCAGACACATGACATGATGAGCGTTGGCGGTTTTTAGGCTATCGGAGGATAGTTGTTGCAATTCCAATCTGACCTTGATAAGGTCGTTGCGTGTGGTCACACCAGCATCCACATAGTTCTTTACCTCCTTGTATATGGCGTGCAATTGGGCTTGCGCACTCTTGATGGTGGCCATATTGTACTTGATTTTTACTATCTGGTAATAGTTTTCGGTGATTTTTTGCAATACTTCTTCCGTTTGCAATTTGCTTTGCAATTCAGCCACCTCTTTACCAATGTTGGCCAACTTGTTGCCATTCACTATCTGTCCGCCAACAAAGAGGGGTTGCGTTACCGTAGCCATGAGTGCCATGCCCTTGTCCAGCTCGTTGATAGCAAAGGGTTGACCAGCCAATGCCGCCAGATTGGGGTTTATCTGCTCTAGCGCCACCAGCTCCATGGGAAAGTACCCATCCTGCTGTATCATCTTGTCGAAGGCCACGAATGCCATCACATTGGCAGATATTTCGGGGAAGTACTTGGTGAAGGCCTCTTTCTTCTGCTCTTCCGCCATTTGTATATTCAGAGCAGCATTGTGCAGAGTGCGATTATACTTCTCTGCGCTTTCCAGACATTCCTCCAGGGAAAGAACCGTTGTCTGAGCCGAAGCAAGCACGGGCATCAGGAATGCCAGTATGGTGAGATATTTTTTCATTTTCTAATAGTATAAGATATTACGTTTGGTGATACGTTGTGATTATAGTGTGGGTGTGTTCACTTCTTTTCATACAATTTCCAGTACACAACGGGGAGCACCGTGGTAAGCAGCACAAGCATGCCTATACCACCAGCAAAGATGGTTATTCCCACGGGCATCCAGAAACTGCTTCCAGCCAATATCATGGGCACTACACCCACGGCCGTGGTGGCGGTGGTGAGGAAGATGGGCACCATACGTCGCTTGCCGGCATCGAAGGCGGCTTCCTTGGCCGACATGCCCTCGGCCATCTTCTCGTTGGCGTGCTCAAAGATTAGAATCTCGTTGCGCATAATCATACCCATCAATGTGATGAAACCAAACATACTGGTAAGACCCAATACCTTGTTGGCAATGAGCAGACCCACTATAGCACCAGGCATAGCCAAACTGATAGCTGCGATGCACACGAAGGCAATGGAGAATTTGCGGAAGTTGAAAAGCAGGAAGAAGAAGATGAGCACCACGGCAAGCAGGATGCTAACCATTACGTCGGGCGTTATCTCGTTGTTTTTCTCCGTTTCTCCACCTATTTCACTTCTGACTCCAACGGGCATATCCATTTCCTCGATGAAGTCGATGATATGGTTCTGGATGCTAAGTGCAAAAGTGCCACGCTTACCTTCAGCACTGACCGAGATGCATCGCTCGCCATTTCGGTGCACTATTTTAGTGTCGTGCCATACGGGTTTGACCTCTGCCATCTGTCTCAATGGAACCATATCGCCATACAGAGTGCTGATGTAGGTGTTTTCCACATCGTCCACCTTCATATTATCGTTGCAGGGGTCTTTTACCACGAGGGGGATTTCGTATGTACGGCTCTTGCCATCAATACTACCAACCTCCCATATCGAACCAACTTTCAGCTTGCTCGTTTGTGCCATGATTTGCAGTTCGGCATTGCTTCTGGTAACACCCAGTTGGCTGGTGGCAACGGGGTCAAGATTTACCTCTATCACGGGAGAAGGCATGTCAAAATCGGTGTGTACCCACTCCAGTTCGGGTATGGTGCGCATCTCTTGCATCAGTATTTCTGCCGCCTTGTGAATGGAGTCGGTATTATTGCCATAGAAGCGATACTCAAAGGTGGGTACGGGCAGGTAATCCATCTGCTTCCATCGCACATAGGCATTTGGCCAATGATTGCTATATATGGGAGCCAACTTGTCCAGTATCTCAAGCGAAGCATCGTTGCTCTGGGTGTTTACTATGATTTGGGCAAAGTTCTTGCCAGCCATCACTGGTGCATAGCTGGTATGGAAGCGAGGAGAGGAGCAACCGATAAAGCTGGTGGTGCCAGTCACCTTTTCCTCCTGCTTCAGTATGATTCTCAGTTCGTTGGCAATGGCCTTCGTCTCCTCCAGACCGCTACCTTCGGGAAGATAAATCTCCACAGCAAACTGATTACGGTCGGCAAAGGGGAACTGACGCATCTTTAGCATTGGGAAAAGGATGCCAGAAGCTGCTACAATGATAATACTACCAATGATTGTGAGCCAAGGATGCTTGAAACTCCATTTTAGAGCCTTGTCGTAAGCCCCCTGTACGTGGTCGGTGATGTCACGCTTGTTGCTCTTCTTCTGTTTTACCTTTTTAATGATAAGGACATTGAGCAGAGGGATAATCAATGCAGCCACCACCAGTGACATCATCAGGTTGATGGTGATGGTGGGGGGGAAGAGTTTTATTACATCGGCTGGTTCTCCCTTGATGATGCCAAGCATGGGATAGAAGATGACACAGATGCAAAGCGTGGCCAATAGCATGGGCCAGAAGTATTGCTTTACGCTCTTGACGGCAGCATCCTTGCGAGGCATACCCGTGGCCAGGTATTCCAGATAACCATCAATCACCACTATACTATTATCCACAATCATACCCAGTACCACGATGAGGCAAGCCAGAGTTATGATGTTCAACTCGATACCCATGGCATACATGATGCCTGTGCTCACGAAGGTGGAGAGAGGAATGGTGAGGGCGGCCACGATGGCGCTCTTTATGGGGAAGAGAATCATCATCACGCCTATGATGATGGCCATGGAGATGAACAGGTCGCGCAAGAAATCGTTTACGCTGGTGCCCACCACTTCGGGTTGGTCGGTGATGCGGCGTATGTCTACATCCTCGGGCAGGTATTCCTGCTTGAATTTCTCCAAAATCTCATTTACATCCTTGCCATACTTTACAATGTTGTTGCCCTTGAGCATTTCCAAGGAGAGCAATACGCATGGCTTGCCATTTGATTCGATATAACCATCGCTCAGGTCATACTCTCGGGTGATGGTGGCAATGTCTTTTACTCTCACTATCTTGCCATCAGGAGCATAGTAGACAATGCGCTCGCCAATCTCTTTTTGGCTATCCTGGCATGGTGCTACGTATATGTTCAGATTCTTCTGAGGAGTGGCCACTATGCCGCTGGTGGTGGTAAGTCCCTGGCTTGCCAAGGCCTGTATGACGGTTTGCTGACCAATGCCGTAAGCCGCCAATCGTTCTCTGTCTACAGAGATGGTCAGTTGCTCCTTCTGCTCGCCAAATTGTCTTACATTGCTTACACTGGGTAATTGTCTGAGTCTGTCGGCCAATTCATCGCTATAGCCTTGCAATTCTCTGTAGGAGCGTTGCTCGCTCTCGATGGTGATGAGCAGGGCGCTGGTGTCGCCAAAGTCATCTTGTGCCATGAGAGCCACCACGCCTGGAGGCAGAGACGATTTGAAGGCGTTGAGACCATGCTTCATCTTGCTCCACACGGGGGTAAGATTGTTTTGGTCCTGCTGGAATTGCACCATCACTATGCACATGCCATTCTGACTGGTAGAGTAGGTCTTGCTCCTGTCCACTTCCTTGTAGGTAAAGAGGTATCTTTCCAGTGGTCGTGCCACCTGTTCTTCTATTTCCTCGGGAGTGGCGCCAGGCATCACGGCAATCACCACACCCTGACGTATGGTGAAGGGAGGAAATTCGTCCTTGGGCATGACATACATTGCCCATATGCCAAATGCTAAGAGCAGAGCCGTGATGAAGGCCGTAATTTTATAGTTGTTGATTGGCCATGATATCCAACTGTCTTTCTTGAAAGCCATATATATATCTATCTGTGTGTAGTCCTATTTGTGTTCTATGGAGTACTATAATTAATGCAGGTACAATGTTATTCGGCATTGACGCTCATACCCTCGCTTACCTTCTGATAACCGCTGGTGATGACTTTCTCTCCAGGAGCAAGTCCTGATACTATTTCTATTCTATCGCCATAGGTTTTGCCAATGCCTACATTGTTTCGATGAGCCTTGCCATCATTGATGCACCATACGAAGTGATGGCCATCAGCACCACGTTGCACGGCACGTATGGGTATGTATATGCCATTGATGCTATCCTGATGAAGCAATTCTACCTTTGCCACCATGCCTGGCAGAATGTCTGCCGAGGTATTGTCTATGTTGATGCGTATGTCATAGGTGTGAGTGGTTGCATCAGCCATGACACCCTTTTCTATCTTTCCACCCACGATGCTCTTGCCTCCCAATGCCTCTATGGTGATATTGGATTCGGTATCGGTATTGATGTGTGCTATTTCTTTTTCGGGAATACTTGCTTTTACCTTCAGCTTGTTGATACTAAGCACGGTGACTACGGGTTGGCTGGGCAATGCCGTTTCTCCAGCATGAAGCATCTTCTTGCCCACGATGCCATCAATGGGCGAGTATATGTAGCAATCCTCCAGCATCTTCTTGGCGGCAGCCAGCGAAGCCTCGGCTTGTTCCACCTTGCTCTGAACCTCCACCCACTTGATGTCGGCAAGCGAGTTGCTTTCATACAATTGTCTCATCCTGTTGTAGGCATCTGTGGCTTGCTTGTGAGTAGCGGTGGCCGTTGCCAGAGCATTTTCTGCCTGTGTCTTGTCCATTTCTGCCACCAGTTGGCCCTTGCGCACCTTGCTTCCCTCGTTTACGTGCACCTGCTTGATGGTGCCCATGCCGGTGAAACTAACCGCCACGGCCACATCGGCCTCCACGGTGCCAACGTATGATTCGCTCCTGCCGTGATTGCTCTCCTGAGCCGTCTCTGTGACCACTTTTAATACTTCGGTGTTCTTGTTTGCTTCATTGCTCGAGCATGAGGCACAAGCAATTACCATGGCTATGGTATAGAAGAAATGTAGATTGTTTTTCATATTCTGATGCATTTGTTTTTATTTAGCCCTGCAAAGATACGTCATCTTTTTTGTCTATCGCATAGGTCTTTCCCTACAAAAATAGAGGATATTGACTATTTTGAATATTGAAGATACAAATAGAACAATCTTTGCAGGGGCATTGTTTGCAAGGGGAATGGAAAAAATCTTGTTCTTTGAGAATAAAAGTGTATATTTGCGCTTGCTAAAAGATAAACCATAATATAATATGCAAGCATTATCCCTTTATGAACTTAATTCTATTGTGCGCTCTTTTATAGAAGAGGGTGCGGAAGAGAACTATTGGGTGCAGGGAGAACTCTTGGAGGGGCGCGAAGGACAGGGCGGACATTTCTATGGCGAATTGGTGGAAAAGAGCGAGCTGACGGGAACCATCGTGGCACGTGCCCGTATCACCATTTGGGCCAGAGTGTACTATATGTTGTCCATGCGCTTTCATGAAGAGACGGGGCAGAGACTTCGCCCCGGTATCAAGGTTCTGTTGAAAGTGAAGGTGAGCTTTAGCGAATTGTATGGCTACTCGCTCAACGTGCTGGATATAGACGGTACATATACTTTGGGAGATATGGCCAGGCGCCGCCAGGAGATATTGCAACGCTTGGAGCAGGATGGTATCATAGACGACAACAAGACCTTGTCCATGCCCACGATGCTCAAGCGCATTGCCGTGGTGTCCAGTCCTACGGCGGCGGGATATGGCGACTTTTCTCGTCAACTCCTGGAGAACGAATGGGGGCTTTCCTTCCGAGTGAAGCTCTTTCCAGCCATCATGCAGGGTCAGCAGGTGCCCGAGAGCATAACCTCTGCCTTGTTGCAGATAGCCGATGAGGCCGACAAATGGGATGCCGTGGTGATAATACGCGGTGGGGGAGCCACCAGCGATTTGATTGACTATGATTCCTATTATCTGGCAGCTTGCATTGCCCAGCATCCATTGCCAGTGATTACTGGTGTTGGCCATGATAGAGACCAGACGGTGCCTGATATGGTGGCGCACACATCGGTCAAGACGCCTACGGCGGCTGCGGCCTTCATCCTGGAGCATCAGTTGGCACACCTGTCATTATTGCAGGACTTGCAGCAACGCATCCCCCAGGCAGCACATTCCTGTTTGCAACAGGCTCAGCATCGGTTTGGCCTCCTGTGTCATCGCCTGCCCACTGGTGCCACCTTCATGCTTCAGAAGGAACTCCAGCGCATGAAACATCTGTCGGCTTTCCTTCCGCGCTTTGCACAGACATCGCTCGTGCGCGAGACACATCGCCTGGAATTGCTGGAGCATCGCCTCAAAGCCTCCGACCCCAATCTGCTCCTGAAACGTGGTTATAGCATCACCCTTTCCCCCGATGGAGAGATTATCACCGATGTCAGCATGATAAGGCCTGGAGAGCGGATAGTTACCCGTTTGCAGGGAGGAGAAGTCACCTCCGAGGTGAAACTGGTCAGTAAGAATAAAATTTAGACAAAACATAAACCCACACAAAGGAAACAATGAAATACGAAGAAGCTATAGAAAAGTTGGAACAATTGGCATGCCAACTGGAACAGAATCAATTGCCCATCGACCAGATTGCACCGCGTTTGCGCGAGGCACAACAACTGGTGGCCTTTTGCAAGCAAGAACTTCTCTCCGTTGACGAAGAGATAAAGAAAATCCTTTCCGAGGACAAGGATTAAATAGCAAATTTACATAAGAAAAGCGATTTTAGTATTACAAATGTCTTTGTTTTGCGAATAATTGTGTACTTTTGCAAAGGAAAAACAAAAATATTATGAACGAAATAGATTGGAGTAGCCTATCTTTTGGCTACATGAAGACAGATTACAATGTACGTTGCTACTATCGCAATGGAGAGTGGGGCGAGGTAGAAGTATGTAGCGAGGAGACCATCCCCATGCACATGGCAGCCACTTGTTTGCATTATGGACAGGAGGCTTTCGAGGGCCTGAAGGCTTATCGTTGCCCTGATGGCAAGGTGAGAGTGTTCCGTAGCGATGAGAACGCAGCTCGCCTGCAGGGTACATGCCGT
>JAFOCV010000148.1 GCA_017381015.1 Bacteroidaceae bacterium | reverse complement strand
AGGATTTCGTGGAAGAAGCCGAGCAGTCGTGGGTAAATATCTGCAATCATGACACTGCCGTAATGAGGATGTTGGGCTATGAGATATTGGAGCAATATACCACAGACACGGACGGCAAGTATTGGGTTACTGAAGAGGCAAGGGATTTTTATGACATATCGGCAGAGCGCCCTTACTTTGGCAAAAAGCGTGAAATATCAGAATGGAATTCAAGAGCATGGGATTATGAGGTGTGCGGTGTAATAAAGGATTTTGTCACCATAGACCCCATCAAGGGACCTAATGCAAGCAACAGTCATAATATAATTGGCATTATCAATAATAATGGATTATTTTCATCATTAATGATAATAGAGCTGACAGACGAGGCATGGAGCGACATAACGGCCACCAAGGAGGCCATCAGCAACGTGTGCACCCAGCTGGGATATGAAATCTTGAACAAGGAAGTAACTCTCCCTATCCGCACCATACAGGAATCCATAGAATTACCCATGCGCCAGCAGAACAATACAAAGAAATTGATTATATGCTTCATGAGTCTGTCGGTGCTGATATCAGTTCTGGGCCAGTTCGCCATGTCTATCTCGTACACCCAGCGACAGAGCAAGAGCATAGCCGTGCGCAAGGTAATGGGAGCAACCGTGCCCCAGGCCGTATGGGAATTGTCTCGCCCCTTTGTGCAATTGGCTGTGCTGGCATCGGTGCTGGCAATGCCCATAGCGATATGGCAGATAAACGATTACCTGAACGATTTCTATTTCAGGATAGATTTCCCATGGTGGTTGCTACTGCTGAGCATGTTCTTTACGGTGATTATCTCTTTGGTGTCCATATTGTGGCAAACCTACAAGGTGGCCAACCAAAACCCCATAAAGAGCATACGCACAGAATAAACGTGGATGTTTTTTAGATGTAATAGCATATTGAGCCGCTCTCTCGGTTGTGATAATTAGGAGGCGGACTAACCTAGAATAGGAGGAGAACGTGATGTTTTCTTCCTATTCTCCTATTTTCCTGACTTCATCACTTTTTGCTACAACATTATGGCGCTTATTGCTTTTCAACTAGTTACGACAATTTATTGGGTGGTTTTGGGTGGCGCCCCAAAATATCGCGATATTCACCTCGGCTACCATGGTGGCGACCCCAAATATCGCGATATTCATCCCAACTACCACGGTGGCGACCCAAAATATCGCGATATTCACCTCGGCTACCATGGTGGCGACCCAAAATATCGCGATATTCACCCCGGCTACCACGGTGGCGACCCAAAATATCGCGATATTCACCTCGGCTACCACGGTGGCGACCCAAAATATCGCGATATTCACCTCGGCTACCACGGTGGCGACCCAAAATATCGCGATATTCACCTCGGCTACCATGGTGGCGACCCCAAATATCGCGATATTCACCCCGGCTACCATGGTGGCGACCCAAAATATCGCGATATTCATCCCGGCTACCATGGTGGCGACCCCTTGCCGACCCTTTAAAATCCAAATCGTGATGCTAATAATGATGAAAATTAATGAGAAAGTGTATAGGATATAAAAAAATGTCATACCTTTGCCGTCGCAATAGGAGCTGCAAGCACTGCAAGGTGTGAGCGGTGAACAAGGGAATCAGGTGAGAATCCTGAACAATACCAGTTGCTGTAAGTCTCTTTATGTTGTACGCAACAGAGCCACTGATTGTCATGATTGGGAAGGCGCGACAACGGGACAAGTCAGAAGACCTACCTTTGCTGAGCATTATGAATTGATTACCTGCTGGATTACGGGTCGTAATTGCACTTTCTTTACCATGTAGTAGTTGCTCTATGTGTGTGCACGATTAGACAAGAGCCATCTTTGGGGGCTAGTGTGTGTCTGTGTATTGTGGATGTTGCTGTGGCAGTAATAGTGTGTGCTTAGTAGGTTCACACTAGGGGAACAGGATGGATGTGGTAGTAGGTAGTGTTTGAAGCAGGATGTAATTTGAAGGAAGAAAAGGATTTTACATTAACTAAAAACACTAACTAATTACATCTTATTATGAAGAAGATTTTTTTTGCTATTGCAGTGGCACTGGGTGCCGGTGTACTAACCAGTTGTGAAGAGCAGGAGCAGATTATCCCCACCTTTGTGGTGAATACTGAGGACGAGGTGGTGAGTCTGGAGTACGGTATGAGCACTCAGTTGCTTGTGGCAAGCAACAATGTGGCCAGATATTCTATCACTGAACCCTTGGGATGGGAGGCTAGCGTGAAGGATAGTTTGCTCACTATCACAGCCCCCATGAAGGGAGAAGACGGATATGAGAAGGAGGGAACCATCAGCATTTCTGCCATTTCTGCCACAGGTGCTAGCGTGGTAGCACAGGTAAAGGTGTTTGCTGGCGAGTGGGTGGACGATGTTGTATTGCGCACACTTACCTTTGAGGACGAGGATGCCAAGTTCTCACCCTTTGCTTTGTATCAGGGTGCGGAAATCAAGACGTGGAGCGACCTGGTGGACAATCCTCAGTATGGTGGCCCCTTGACATACACTGATTACTTGACAGATACATACAGATGGTATGACGAGGGCAATACGGAACTGTATCACGAATTCATGACCCCTTACTGGGGCGGTGGACATGCTGTGTCTAACTATGCCCTGGCAGATTATCAGAACTTGCCAGAGGGATATTACGGTTGGTACGAATTGCAACTGACCACTCCCATGGGAGGCAACAATGGCTCTGCTAACTTCTGTGTGCACAATGGTTATGTGGACTTTTTCAACTCGCAGATATATGAGGCAACATTGCAGGGCTTTGCCTTTGCCGATGGTGTGGAACGAGTGGTGGACCACATGTATGTAACCAATACCAACTATGTGCTCAATTCGCTCACGTATGGCGATGGCTTTAACGCACCTGCTACGGAGAGCACCGTGCTGAAGGTGGTGGCCTATGGCTACAATGCCAACGACGAACTGGTGGGCGAAACAGAGCTGACCCTGTGCGATGGTCCACAGAATATCCTGAATGAGTGGAAGAAGTGGGACCTTTCCTCATTGGGCAAGGTGGCAAGAGTAGTGTTCAACTTCTCTGCATCAGAAGACCAGATAGGTAGTTATGGTCTCAATACTCCTGCTTACTTTGCTTACGATGACGTGGCTGTACAGTTCACAGAGAAGGTTTTCAAATAAATAGACTATGAAGAAGGCAATCAATCTTTCCCTTGGCATGGCGGTGGCCGTCCTAATGACCTCGTGCAACATAGACAATGTGCTGACGGAAACTACTCCGATGGACCAGTATTATCGCCCCAAGCATAATACCTCGTTGGCGGATTGCAACAAGGTATATGAATATATGCCAGCTCCGGGACAATTTATCAATGACCAGAAAACGGGTGGTTTTGCTGGTGACGAGATGCTACAAGAGGATGCCAATAGGTATGCAGAAGGCAGGCTGAGGCAGAGGGTGTGGTGCTCGCTAGGAGGTTTTGGCGGTTACATAGTAGTTGGCTTTGACCACAGTATCCTGAATACGGACTCGTACGACTTTGCCGTTATGGGTAATGCATTCGATGGTTCGTCCGAACCAGGTATTGTGTGGGTGATGAAGGACGAGAATGGAGACGGACAGCCCAACGATACATGGTACGAATTGGCTGGCAGTGAAACAAGCAAGCCAGAAACCATACGCGACTACAAGGTGACATACTATCGCCCCGATGCTTCAGGTATGCCAGTGCAGTGGACAGACAATATGGGTGCAAGCGGAGAGATTGATTACCTGGAACAATTCCATAACCAGGATAGCTATTATCCCTCGTGGATAATGGCAGATAGCTACACCTTGAGTGGCACATTGCTAAAGGCTCGTAATTACGATAAGTCGGGCAATGGCTCTTACTGGATAAATGGTAGTTATGATTGGGGCTATGCCGACAACTTTAGTGCCACAGACTTTGTTGCCGACAAGCGAAGCAACCTCTTTGAGATATCTAATGCCATAGATGCCAAGGGCAAGGCGGTGAGTCTGCCGTATATCGACTTTGTCAAAGTGCAGTGTGCCGTCAATGCCAAGAGCGGTTGGTTGGGCGAAGTGTCAACGGAAGTATCCGCCATCTATGACTATAGCATGAAGCAATAAGGGCTAACGATGAAAAGAATATCCATTTGGATGATAATTATGTGTCTAATCCTGCTCCCTACCTCGTGTATGGAGTGGGATTATGGTCTGGTGGAGGACTTTGATGTCTCTGCATCTGGCAGAGGTCTGTTTGTGTGTAATGAGGGTAACTTTCAGTATGGCAATGCCACACTCTCGTACTATGACCCGGCGGCGCGCACAGTGGAGAATGAGGTATTCTATCGTGCCAATGGCATGAAGCTGGGCGATGTGGCACAGAGCATGGTGATACGAGATGGAATTGGATGGGTGGTGGTGAATAATTCGCACGTCATCTTTGCCATAGACATCAATACATTCAAGGAGGTGGGACGCATTACCAATCTGACTTCGCCTCGATACATACATTTCGTTTCGGACGAAAAAGCCTATGTGACCCAGATTTGGGACAATCGTATCTTTATCATCAATCCCAAACGCTACGAGATAACGGGCTACATCCAGGTGCCGGGGATGGAGATGGAGAGTGGTTCTACCGAGCAGATGGTGCAATATGGCAAATACGTTTATGTCAACTGCTGGTCATACCAGAATCGCATCATCAAGATAGATACAGAAACGGATAGGGTAGTGGACGAACTGATAGTGGGCATACAGCCCACCTCGCTGGTAATGGACAAGAATCACAAACTATGGACCGTGACAGACGGAGGTTATGAAGGTTCGCCCTATGGCCATGAAGTCCCCTCGCTCTATCGTATCGATGCAGAGACGTTTCAGGTGGAGAGACAGTTTAAATTTAACTTTGGCGATGCTCCATCAGAGGTGCAACTCAATGCTGACAGGGACAAACTCTACTGGCTCAACGATGATGTGTGGGAGATGGATGTGGAGGCAAAAGAGTTGCCGACTCGTCCCTTTCTGCCCTATCAAGGCACGTTGTATTACGGACTGAGTATTTGTCCGCACACGGGAGACGTATACGTGGCAGATGCTATCGATTATGTGCAGCAGGGCATGGTGTATAGGTATTCCAGGGACAGGGAACCGATAGATAGTTTCTATGTGGGTATAATACCAGGCTCCTTTTGTTGGAAATAATTGTGAGGAAGAAGATGTATAGAATAGTTTGCTTTCTGATAATGACGTTGCTGGCAGACGCTACCTGTATGGCGCAGGGAGCTAAGGAGAAGCTAACCCGATTCGGCGAGGTGACGGTATTTGCCCGTAGACCGATGAAAGAGATTGGTATTCAGCAAACCCGATTTGACTCGCTGGCATTGAAGGAAAATATTGCTCTCTCCATGGCTGATGTACTCACCTATAATTCCTCCGTTTTTGTGAAGAACTATGGCAGAGCAACCCTCTCCACGGTTGCTTTTCGTGGCACCTCACCTTCGCATACACAGGTGACATGGAATGGCATGCGAATCAACAACCCCATGCTCGGCATGACGGACTTTTCTGCCATTCCGTCTTATTTTATCGACAATGCTTCGCTCCTGCATGGTACATCATCGGTGAATGAAACGGGAGGAGGACTTGGCGGAGCTGTAAAGATGAGTACTGCTCCACTGAATAGACATGGATTCGGTCTGCAATACATACAAGGGGTTGGTTCGTTTAAGACATTCGACGAATTTCTCCGTATCAATTATGGCTCCGGGCGATGGCAACTCTCCACTCGTGCCGTTTTGTCCACTTCGCCCAATGATTATAAGTATCGCAATCACGACAAGAAAGAGAATATCTATGACGAGGATATGAATATCGTTGGGCAGTACTATCCCGTGGAGCGCAACAGGAGCGGTGCCTTCAGAGACTTTCATCTCTTGCAGGAGGTTTATTATAATAGCGGCAGGGGCGACCGATTGGGACTTAATGCCTGGTACATGTCTTCCAATAGAGAATTGTCTATGCTCACTACTGACTATGGCGACGAGTTGGACTTCGACAATCGTCAGCGAGAGGAAACCTTTCGTGGCATCTTGTCATGGAATCACATAGGGCATGGCTGGACAATGGCTTCCAATGCAGGATATGTGCATACGTGGATGGCATACGATTACAAACGAGACGTTGGTAATGGAATTATGGCTCATATGACTCGTTCAAGAAGTCTGATTAATACCATTTATGCCCAGGCAGAGGGGAACTATTATATAGGTAACAAGTGGTTGTTTACAGGTAATCTTTCTGTTTATCAGCATTTGGTGGAAAGTAGAGATAAGAATGTTATCATGCAGGACGGTAACCTGGGTATCGTGGGGTATCAGAAGGGACGAATGGAAATGGCTGGTTCTTTTTCAGCCAAATGGCAACCGTCAGAGCGTTTAGGCATGTCTGTGGTGTTGCGCGAGGAGATGTTTGGCACCGAATGGAGTCCCATCATACCTGCTCTCTTTATTGATGGAGTGATTACACGCCATGGTAATATTATGGCAAAGGCTTCCGTCTCGCGCAATTTCCGTTTTCCTTCGCTCAATGATTTGTACTTTCTTCCTGGCGGTAATCCAAATCTTCGTAAGGAAAGAGGGTGGACCTATGATTTGGGCGTGTCTTTTGCAATATCCAACGGCAGGAAATACTCCATCTCCGGCTCTGCTAATTGGTTTGATTCGCATATCTCGGATTGGATTATCTGGCTTCCTACGGCCAAGGGCTTCTTTTCCCCAAAGAATATCAAGGATGTGCATGCCCATGGTGTGGAACTTCAGAGCAAAATGGATGCTTTGCTAGGAAAGCAATGGAATCTTGGGATAAACGCAACGTATTCCTGGACTCCTTCTATCAATGAGGGCGAACCTATGTCTGCTGCAGACCAATCAGTAGGGAAACAATTGCCCTATGTGCCCGAACATTCGGCTTCTCTGACAGCTAGGCTTACGTGGCGTCAATGGACGTTGTTGTATAAATGGTGCTACTATAGCGAGAGGTTTACTATGTCCAGCAACGATATTTCTCTCACGGGAAAACTACCACCTTATTATATGAGCAATCTTACCGTTGAAAAACAATTCGCGTTCAAATGGGCGGACATGAATGTGAAGGGATGTGTGAACAATCTTTTCAATGAAGAATATCTTTCTGTTCTCTCTCGTCCCATGCCAGGTATTAATTTTGAGATATTTCTGGGAATTAGTCTAAGGTAAGGAGCTTCCTGTTTTATGGGGGGACTCAGAGCATTCGTAATCCTTGTAATTCTCTGAGAGCCTCTTCTATTGTTCAATACACCCTCTGATGAAAAGTCCATCAGAGGGTGCTATCGTGGTACTAATAACGAGTGAGGAGGGGGAGTTACTTCCACACCTCGTCCATTGCCTTGCGCACCTTGGGAGCAAGCTCGTCGGCTGGATAACCGATGGGGATAAGGGCTACGGGCTCCAGACCTTCCTCCATGGGTACTATCTCGTGGAATTGGTTGATGTCAAAGTTGCACACCCAACAGGTGCCAAGGCCTTGCTCCGTAGCTGCCAGACAGAGGTGTTCGATGGCAATAGCCAGGTCTATGTCGGCGTGTGATTTAGAGTCGTAACGGCGTGTCCAGCATTCGCTCTCTACTTTCATACAAAGGATGATAGCGGGAACGTCATTAATCCAGTCGCGATGGTATGTCTCCTTGACCTTGGCAAAGAGTTCGGGTTGGGAATTGTCCACAAGGATGAAGCGCCAGGGCTGGCGATTAACGGCTGAGGGAGCCATGCGTACACACTCGCGGATGTAATCCATTTTTTCTGCTTCGATGGGGCGGTCTTGATACTTACGGCAACTGTAGCGTGCCTCGCAAAGTTCTTTAAAGTTCATAGTCTTTTGTCTTACTTTATTGTTGATGTATATATTATATTATTCTATCAGTGTGAGGACTTAGTAATCGTGCAACGAGTCGGTGTATTGCTTGAGTCTGCGATAGAAAGGGTGCTGGCAGAGAGTGGGAGAGTGACCAATGATGAGCAACTTCATTCGTGCACGAGTGATGGCCACGTTCATGCGACGAAGGTCGGCCAGGAATCCCACCTGTCCCTGAGCATTGTTGCGCACCATGGAGATGAGGATTATGTCGCGTTCTTGCCCTTGAAAACCATCAACGGTATTGATGGAAATCAGTTGGCGGAAGGGTTTCCAGTAGGAGTCTTGGCGCATCATACGTCTGAGTAGATGCACCTGCCCCTTGTATGGCGAGATGATGCCTATATCCAGACGTTCGTACAGGATACGGTCGCGTCCGATGCGCTCGAGATAGTCGTGGAGGGTTTGCAGGGCCAATTGAGCCTCGGCAGGGTTGACACGACTGATGCCATCGGGAGCAGAACTCTCTCCGAAGGTGATAGGGTCTGAATAGTCAAAGTTGTCCGCAGAGTTAGAAATATCAGAGTCATCAGGCTCCTCGGCCTCTATCCATTCTATGGGAGTGTCCCAGTCAAGTATGCCACGATACTTGACGCTGGGGTCGCTATAGAGGCAACCGTCATAGAATTCCTTGTTGGGGAATTGCATGATATCGTCGGCCATACGGTATTGTACATTGAGCATGGAGACACATCGGGGTTGTTTCTCGCAGATGGTTTGCATGAGTGTCTTGTCCAAACCGCCCGACATGGCAGCTGGCGACTTGATGGTGGGAGGCAATTGGAGATGGTCGCCAGCAAGAACCACGCGGTCGGCCTTCTGAATGGCTATCCAACAAGCTGCTTCCAGGGCCTGAGCGGCCTCGTCAATAAAGAGGGTGGGGAAGCGACGCCCGGTGAGCAGGTGATGTGCGCTACCAATGAGTGTGCATGCTATTACGCGAGCATCATCGAAGAGTTCTTCATTGATACGATATTCCAATTCGGCGGCACGTTCCTTCAGACGGGCAATCTTCTGATGTCGGCTCTCGCGACTACCCTCGCGGTGCTCGTAGATTTGTCGTATGTTGCGTCGGATGCCCCAGAGCTGGTCGTAGAGGGGATGGCTTTCGAAGCGACGCTCATAGGTGTCTTGTAGCATCTTGTCGGTGACACGTGTGGGATTGCCTATACGCAGGACATTCACACCGCGTTCGGTGAGTTTTTCGCTTATCCAATCCACCGCCATATTGCTCTGTGCGCACACCATTACCTGAGATTCGCGGCGCAGGGTTTCGTAGATGGTTTCCACCAATGTGGTGGTCTTGCCTGTACCAGGAGGGCCATGCACCACGGCCACATCCTTGGCACGTAGAACCAGATTGGCAGCCTTTTCCTGTGAGGGATTGAGCCATGGAAATCTTACGGGTGCAAAACTGAACTCAGAAGCCTTGGCATAAGTGTGGAAAATGTCTCTCAGATGAGCTAAACGTCCTTCGCGGGCTTCGATAACTGTATCCAGGGCTTGGAACATGAGACGATAAGTGTATTCGTCCAAATATATCTGTATGCCCACCCTCTCGGCATTGGTCAATTGGAGGAGAGCATCTTTAGAGGGAAGAACTATCACCATACGATTGTCCTCCACAAAGCTGACCTGAGCATTGAACTTCATATATGAGAGCATTCCGCTGGCATCTTCCTGAAAGAAGCATACTGGCTTGCCGGGCTCAAATTGATGCTCCACGTCTAGGTCGGTGTATCGGCTCACCTCCACCACTAATTGCTCAAGGCTGTTGTAATAGGAACGCCCTACGGAGAGGGGATACCAGCACATGCCACGGCGCACTTTTTTTTGCACGCCCATGTTTTGAGTTTGACGCTGAAATTGCTCCTTTTCAAACTCGTATTCCTTGCGAAGTAGTTCTTTTTGTCTGATTAAATCCTGTATCACAATGCAAATTTATCAAAAAAAAGAAGTTCATGCGGGTGTTGCAAGGTATTTTTTGTATATTTGTGATGGATTTTAAATAGAAAATATACTATGAACAGCAACAAAACATACTTGGCATTCAATGTAGATGCCGTTAGAGACTCACGTAAGGATAATTTGCATACACTAAATCTCTTGGGTGATTGGCAAAGGCGTTATCCCAATCGTTATAACTTTGTGAACATTCCTTACATCAATTTTATTGCCACTCATGACGACTTGGTAGAGACCACCGTGAAGACGGATTTCTTTGCACAAATGGCGCAAGCCGACAATGTGATGCTGGTGGTTACCAAGGAAACGGATGCTGATAATGCTTGGTTGAATTGGCAAATCAGTCGTGCCGTGAACAGATACCATCTGCCCGTTATCGTTGCCTTCAAGGGTGTGGATGTAGTTACCGACGATACACTGAAGGAGTATTGGGACCATATCCCTCAGAAGATACGCAAATACATTGGTCGTGATAGCGCTCGCATGTGCTATATACCATTGACCGGCACCAAGGTGGAAAAGGCATGCGGATACTTCAGTGTAAATACTCAGACATATCCCTGCAATAGCACTACCATTTATTAATAACCCTCAATTCCTACTGAGCGTATGGCATACATTAGCCGTATAGAGATAGATTCCCTTTGGTCAGGACTTCATCACGTAGTATGGGACTTGCGCCAAGATGTCAACATCCTAAGTGGTGTGAATGGTGTGGGCAAGAGTACTATATTAAATAGGGTGGTGAAGTATCTGCTCAATGTGGATAGGTTGGCCAAAACGGAAGATGGTGTGACATTGACTTACTCTCCAGAAGGTACTAGGGGAGTGAGTTTTGATGTGATACGCTCGTTTGACCGTCCGCTCATTTCTAGAGACATCTTGTCAAAGGTGGCAGATATGAGTTTGCATAGCGAATTGGATTTTCAGCTATATCAGTTGCAACGTCGCTATCTGGATTATCAGGTGAATATGTCCAATCGCATGGTGCAATTGTTTACCGAGCAAGTCCCCGATGCTCAACAGAAGGCTCATGAGATAGCTGGCGAGAAGACTCAATTCTTTGATATTATCGATTCTCTGTTTGCCGACACTGGTAAGGTGGTAAATAGAACCAGCAATGAGATTGTGCTCGTGCATCATGGCGAACAGCTCCAACCATACCAATTGAGTAGCGGTGAGAAGCAGATGCTTATCATCTTGCTAACGGTGCTGGTGCAGAACAAACAGCCATACACCTTGTTTATGGATGAGCCAGAGATATCATTGCACATCGAATGGCAACAGAAGTTGATTTCTCTCATTCGCAAGTTGAATCCTAATGCACAGATTATCCTTACCACACATTCTCCTGCCGTAATAATGGACGGATGGGCAGATTGTGTGACCGATGTGGAAGATATCGTGAATTAGAGATGGTTTTGAATATCTGGAGATTCTGATTATTCTGAATACTCTGAATACTCCGATTATTCGGAAAACTCGGAAATCTCTGAGAAGGCAAAAAAGAAGGTTTAACGATAGTGGATTTTCGTTTTCATGGCACGAAAGTTGGTATCTAATATATCGTCGGATTACGTAGCGGCTGCAAACAAACTAAAACCCAATAGGTCTAAGAAGACGGTAGTGGTTTTTGTGGAGAGTTATGCTGACATTACTTTTTGGCGCGACATATTAGACGAGTATGAAACACCTTCTTTGCACTTTGAAATCATGTTACCTTCGCGCACCACTCTTGGTAAGGGCAAGAAGACGGCAATGATGAACAATCTAGGGCCATACATGATTGCTTGTGTGGATTCGGATTATGATTGGTTGCTACAAGGCAAAACTCCGCTAAGTAAAACCCTGTGCGAAAGTAATTACGTCCTTCACACCTATGCCTATGCCATAGAGAATTATATGTGCTATGCCCCTGGCTTGCATAGAGCATGTACGCGTGCCACACTCAATGACCGAGAGATACTCAATCTGGAGGCATATATAGAGGAATATAGCACCATCGTTTGGCCTCTCTTCGTGTGGAGTATTTGGGCTTACCGAAAGGGTAGGGACAATGACTTTGGTATCATGCAATTGATGGATACTATCACATATCACGATGTGAATATACAAGCTCCGGAATTGACATTGGAGTATGTGCGCAAGCGTGTGAATAAGAAAATCAATTGGTTATACCAGCGTTTTCCCGAGGGAAAGACTACATACGCACCTTTGCGAGAAGAACTCCTTGGTATGGGACTTTCCCCATCTGATACTTATTTATATATACAAGGGCATTCTTTGGTGGATGGAGTGGTGCTTCCGCTTCTGCATCCGATATGCCATCAATTGAGGCGCGAGCGTGAACGTGACATCAATAATCTGGCTATGCATGAGACGCAACGCCAAAACGAATTATCGGGTTACAGAAATAGTAGTATAGCTATTGAGGATGCCCTGAAGAAGAGTTTGGCATATCGGGAATCAAAGCCATTTCAACTCTTGAGTGCTGATATAAAGCGACTGATGGAAGAGTTGGGGGTAATGAAGTAATGATCGATTTGGCGAATCTTGCCCGACTTGCTGAATACCACCACGCAATCTCCAGGTTGTACTTGTGTGTTACCACCGATACTCATACCTACACCATCGCGCACCAAGCCACCCAGAGTGATGCCTTCGGGGAATCGTAGTTCGCGAATGGGCTTGCTGGTGATGGGACTTCCTTCCTTGGCAATGAATTCGGCTATATCAGCATCGGCAATGGTAAGTCGTCTGATATTGGCCACGTCAGTGTCCAATAGCATGCGATATATGTGGCTAGCAGCAATGTTCTTCTTATTGACGATGGTGCCGATGTCTAATTTGCCGGCCATGCCAACGTAATCCATGTTCTCCACCTGAGCAACGGTTTTTCTGACACCCAATCGCTTGGCCGCAAGGCAAGCCAGAATGTTGTTTTCGGTGTTATTGGTAAGCGCCACGAATCCCTGCACTTCTCTGATGCCCTCATCGATGAGTAAGTCGGTATCTCTGGCATCGCCATGTATTATCATCGTGTCCCCATTGTCCAATTGCTCAGCTAAAACCTTGCATCTGTCTTCGTTTTTTTCGATGATTCTGAGGTCGATATTATCGGGCTTTGCCAATGCTACATGTACGGTAATATCTCCACCGCCCATTACCATGGCCTTTCTGACGTCTTCGTATTTCTCTTTGCCCACAATCTTGCGAATCGTAGGGATATGCTTTTTTGTGGTCATGAAGTAGGCAATGTCTCCCAATTGCATCTGGGTATTACCATTGGGGATGATGGTATTTTCCTCTCGTTTGATGGCAACGATGTGGAAGGGAGCCGTAGGTCCGCATAGCTCTTTCAGGGGTTTGCTGTAGAGGTCTTTTGCCTCTTCTCGCAATTTGATGCCCATCAGGCAAAGCGCACCATTGTGCACCTCCCAGTATTGTCGCACCCATGAACGCTTCAAACCATCTATGATTTCCTGAGCCGCCAGTTCTTCGGGATATACCAGCGAATCGATACCCATACTTTGGAATACCGTGCGATAGCGGTCGGTGGTGTATTCGCTATTGTCCACACGAGCCACCGTCTTCTTGGCGCCCAGTGTGTGAGCCAACATACAACAGGTGATGTTTTTAGTCTCCTCTGGTGTGACGGCTATAAACAAGTCGGTATGTGCTACACCAGCCTCCTTCAAGCGGCTAATGCTAGTGGGAGAGGCATTCATGATGAGGAGGTCATAGTCACCTCCAGCAAGGTGTTCAGTTTTGCTTGAATCCTCGTCCATCAAAATGATGTCGTGGTTTTCCTGGGAGAGTAGCTCTGCCAAGTGAGTACCTACGGCACCAGCACCAGCAATGATTATCTTCATACGAATGAATGTGAGAGAGAAGTTGTCTACTTCTAGTGTGTTGTGTATGTTATTAATCCTGACGAATGATCTTGATGATGCTTTCAACGTCAAGACCTACGAGCTTGTACAATTGGGCGGGAGCACCATGTTCGATAAATTTGTCTGGTATGCCCAAGCGGGTAACTTTCTTGCTAAAACCATTGTCGGCCAACCATTCAAGTATTGCTGAGCCAAAGCCGCCATTGAGTGAACCGTCCTCGATGGTAATGATATGGTCGTACTTCTCGGCAACCATCTTCATGATTTCCTCGTCAAGAGGTTTGAGGAAGCGCATGTCATAATGAGCAGGCAGGTAGGCATTGTCCTGTTCCTGAGCTATGGCGTTGATAGCATTCTGCACTGTATTGCCTAAGGGCCCCATGCTGAGAATAACCATATGCTTGTTGGTGGGAGTGTTGTTTTTCTCCTCGCTCACCAATCGTCCTTTGCCAATAGGTAGAGCCTCCAGAGGGCATTGCCAATCCACCATCACACCATTGCCACGGGGGTATCTTATCACAAAGGGACCATTCTGGCATTCAATGGCGGTATACATAAGTCGGCGCAGTTCTGCCTCGTTCATAGGAGAGGCTATGGTGAGATTGGGTATGGTGCGCAAGCTGGGCATATCAAATACACCATGATGTGTGGGGCCATCTTCGCCCACGATGCCAGCGCGGTCAAGGCACATTACCACGTGCAACTTGTTTATCGCTACATCGTGTATCACATTGTCATATGAGCGCTGAGCAAAGCTAGAGTAGATGTTGCACACGGGGATGAGACCGTCCTTTGCCATACCGGCAGAGAAGGTTACGGCGTGTCCTTCGGCAATGCCTACGTCAAAGCATCTGTCGGGCATTTCCTTCATCATTATGTTCATAGAACAACCCGAAGGCATTGCAGGTGTTACGCCCACGATGCGAGGATTCTTCTTGGCCATCTCCAACAATGTTTCTCCAAATACATCTTGATATCTGGGAGGTTCGCCATCGGCATTCTTTGTTAGTTGCTCGCCCGTTTCTGGGTCAAACTTGCCAGGAGCGTGGAAGGCGGTTGGATTATTCTCGGCTGGTTGATATCCGTGACCCTTCTTGGTGTGGAGGTGCAAGAGTTTAGGACCATTCATATCCTTGATGCTCTGCAAAGTGTATACCAACGAGATGACATCATTACCCTCGAGAGGACCAAAGTATCGGATGTCCATGCCTTCGAAGACGTTCTGCTGGTTGTGAATGAAGGACTTGAGCGAATTGTTCAGACGTATGATGCGCTTTTTACCACTATCGGTGAGCCATCCCCACGATGTGAGTCTCTGCGCCACCTTGTTGCGCAAACGATTGTATCTATTGCTAGTGTGCAATTGGTGCAGGTATTCCTTCATGCCACCTACTGCACGGTCTATGCTCATATTGTTGTCGTTGAGGATGATAAGCATGTCGTTGGGAGTGGAACTGGCATTGTTCAATCCCTCGAAAGCCAAACCACCGCTCATGGCACCATCGCCAATCACGGCCACCACATGGCGGTCAATGCCTTGTTTTTTAGCCGCTACTGCCATACCAAGGGCTGCAGATATACTTACGGAGGCGTGACCACAGGTTGTGGTGTCATAATCGCTTTCCTGAGGTGAAGGAAATGGCTTTATGCCCCCTAAATGTCTATTGGTATGAAAGTTTTCTCTTCTTCCGGTCAGTATTTTGTGTCCATAAGCCTGGTGACCCACATCCCAAACTATTCTGTCCTCGGGAGTGTTGAATACATAGTGCAGAGCAACGGTGAGCTCCACCACGCCCAAACTGCTAGCGAAATGACCAGGGTTTCTGCTTAGTTCGTCAATAAGAAAAGCACGTAGCTCTTCACAAACTTGTGGCAGCTTTTCCAAAGGCAATTTTCTCAAATCCTCTGGATAATTTATTGTGGAAAGCAAATTTTCTATCTTTGTGTTCACAATTATGCAAAATTTAATCCAGAGCAAAGGTACAAAAAAATACGCATGTATGAGTCAATACTTCTCTTTTTTTTATACCTTTGTGCAAAAGTAATGCAAAAACTGCTCATTGATGCTTGATCAAGCTAAGAAATACGTACTTTTGGGCTCGTGCTTTTCGCAATACATGGGTGCCAAGATGGAGGCAGAGGGATACCATGCCGTGTGCAATCCGTTGGGTACTTTGTTCAATCCGGAGAGCATTCGCAATACAGTGTTGCATGCCCTAAAGGGCAATGCAGATTCCTTGCCTATGTTTCGTGATGAGGCTATGCAGGAGTGGCGATGCTGGTGGGCAAATACCCGCTTCAGAAGTTCTGAGGAACAGGTATCTCGTGCCGAGGTACAATGCTCCTTTGAAGGGCTGGGGAAGGCGCTAAGAGAGGCCGATAAGTTGTTCATCACGCTAGGTACAAACGTGTGCTATCGATTGACCGAGCAGACAACTTATCCTATGATGTGCGTATCCAATTGTCAGCGCCAGGCAGATGCTCTCTTTCGTGAAGACAGATTGCCATTGGATAGAGTGATAGCGGTTTTGAAGGAAGCGCTGGAAGCCTTGTTTGTCGAGAATCCTCGCTTGCAAGTCACCTTTACGCTAAGTCCCTTCCGCTACAAAAAATACGGTTGGCATGGCTCCCAGTTGAGCAAAGCCACCCTAATGCTGGCCATTGATACATTGCAAAGGGAGTATCCCGAGCGAGTGGATTATTTCCCCTCATACGAGATAATGATGGACGAATTGCGAGATTACCGATATTATGCCGAAGATGGTTTGCATCCAAGCATGGAGGCAGTAGATATTATTTGGAATAAACTATGCGAATAACAAAGATAGCATCCCTTTTGGGAGCGCAAATAGTGGGCAATGCCGACATTTCCATAGAGTGGCTCTTGACCGATAGCCGAAGCCTTTGTTTTGCCGAGAGTACCCTGTTTTTTGCCATACGCACAGAGTGTGGTGATGGCCATCTCTATGTTAGGGACCTCTATCAGCGAGGAGTGAGAGCCTTTGTGGTAGATACCCCGCAAGAAGGGCTCGAGGAGGCGGTACAACTGGTGGTGTCCGATACCAAAGTGGCTCTGCAACGCTTGGCAGAGCGCCATCGCGAATCGTTCACCATCCCCGTGATAGGTATCACCGGTAGTAATGGCAAAACCATCGTCAAGGAATGGCTCTATCAGATGTTGTCGCCCGATATGGTGGTGACACGTTCGCCTCGTAGTTATAACTCGCAGATTGGTGTGCCTCTGAGTGTGTGGGGGCTCAATACCAATACCCAGATAGCTATCTTCGAAGCAGGTATCAGTCAACCAGGCGAGATGCAAGCCCTTCAGCGCATGATACAACCCACCATTGGCGTCTTTACCGGCATAGGTCCTGCTCATCAGGAGAACTTTCAAAGCCTGGAGCAGAAGAAGGCCGAGAAAATGCTTCTTTTCAAGGATTGTCCCGTGGTGATAGAGGCTCCAGAGGAGGGCGACGCTTTGGAACGCAACCGTCAGGTATGTGCTCAGGTGTGTAGACATTTGGGTATGCCAGAGGAAGTAATACAAGAGCGATTGACTAATCTGGAACCCGTGGCCATGCGATTGGAAGTGAAGCAGGGAAGGCACGATAATATCCTTATCAACGATACCTATAATAGCGACCTCAGTAGTCTTGACATAGCTCTAGATTTTATGAATCGTCGTCCCGACAGACAAGGTCGTCAGAGGGTGCTCATCCTGAGTGATATTTTGCAGAGTGGAGTGCCATCGGCCGAACTGTATGCCCACGTGGCACGCTTGCTGGAAAAACGTGGTGTGGAGCGTTTCTATGGCATCGGTGAACAATTGCAGCAAAGCGCTTCATGCTTTGCCCATATAGCCGAGCAATGCACTTTCTTTTCCTCTACCAAGGACTTTCTTCAGAGTGCTCATTTCGCTTCCCTGCGTAATAGCATGGTGCTCATCAAGGGAGCTCGTGCTTTCCATTTCGATGCCATTACAGAGGCTCTCGAGCAAAAGGTGCACGAGACTATTCTTGAGGTGGATTTGAGCGCCGTGGTGCAGAATCTCAATTACTATCGCTCCTTCCTTCAGCCCTCCACTCGCATCATTTGTATGGTCAAGGCCGATGGCTATGGTTCGGGAGCAGTGGAGATAGCCAAGACCCTGCAGAGTCAGCCACAGGTGGGATATCTGGCCGTTGCGGTTGCCGATGAGGGAGCCCTGCTACGCGCCGGTGGTATTACCAAGAGTATCATGGTGATGAATCCAGAAATGAGTAGTCTTAATACTCTCTTCGAGTACAATTTGGAGCCTGAGGTGTATAGCTTTCGCATACTAGATGCACTCATTTCTTCCGCCGAACGAGCAGGTATCACAGGTATGCCCATACATATCAAGTTGGACACAGGTATGCACCGTTTGGGCTTCGACCCTCTGAGGGATATGCCTGCTTTGATAGAGCGCTTGAAGCATCAGACGGCACTGGTGCCTCGTTCCATCTTCTCGCACTTTGTGGGTAGTGATAGTGATGATTTTGATAGATTCTCTGCCGAGCAGTACCGACGCTTTTTGCATGGTGCCGATATACTTCAGAGTGCCTTCTCTCACCACATTCTTCGCCACATGTGCAATAGCGCAGGTATAGAACATTTCCCTGAGCGCCAGATGGATATGGTGAGATTGGGCTTGGGATTATATGGCATCAATGCGCGCAACAATGCATTGCTTTCCAATGTGGGTACGCTCAAGACCACCATCCTTCAGATACACGAAGTGCCCAAGGAAGAGACGGTGGGGTATAGTCGCAGGGGTGTTTTGTCTCGCGACTCTCGTATAGCATCCATTCCCATTGGATATGCTGATGGTTGGGATAGATTGTTTGGCAATGGTCGTGCCTATTGCCTGGTGCGTGGATGCAAAGCTCCCTACGTAGGCAACATCTGCATGGATGTATGCATGATAGACGTGACAGATATACCCGATGCTCAGGAGGGCGATCAAGTTATCCTCTTTGGTAACGAACTCTCTCCGTCTATCCTTGCCGACATTGTTGGCACTATTCCCTACGAGATATTAACCTCCGTTTCATCACGGGTAAAAAGGGTGTATTATCACGAATAGATGCAGTTTTCCGGGTCTTTTCTCTTAATTTGTGGTCAAAAATAGGAGCAAAAATGGCTTGTCGTGAAGAAAAAATCAATGGTAGGATAAGGATGATGGTTGCTTATACGACAGATAATCAGCATTATAATGTTGTTTGTGTTGCTTAGTGGTAGGTAAGGGTAATCAGGTAGTCAGTTATTAAATATGCTTGTATGCCAAAGTTAAATCAATGTAATCATCCAAAAACTTGCTAATTGGTGATACGATATAGTTTAATAAAAAGAGATAGGAAGATAGTGTAAAAAATAACTGACTACCTGACTACCTGATTACCATCCCACCCGTTGAGATATGCTTAAATGGAAATTAATTGCTATCTTTGCAAAGGGAATGATATAGAAAGTGATAATAAAAAACTAGGTAAGGTATATGAATAAGATATTTTCTTGCGTGGCGATGGCGCTGGTAGGCATGATGATGCTTTCGTGTTCTGACGAGCGCGATGTGATTGGTAAGACAGAGGTGGTGATAGAGACATCACGTGGAGATATCACCGTGAGGTTGTACGATGATACCCCCTTGCACAGAGACAATTTTATCAAGATGATAGAGGAGGGTGTGTACGAGAATATTATTTGGAATCGTATTGTGCCAGGTGCCACCATACAGAGTGGTGAACCATCGCAGAAGGGTGGTGGAGCAGCACCCACGGTAGATCCAGAAAAGTATCGCCATAGATTGCCAGCAGAAATATTGTATCCACGCCATTTCCAC
The DNA here is from genome assembly GCA_017381015.1 of Bacteroidaceae bacterium. Classification (GTDB taxonomy): domain Bacteria; phylum Bacteroidota; class Bacteroidia; order Bacteroidales; family Bacteroidaceae; genus Physcousia. Next base: position 4,611 of record JAFOCV010000148.1, on the reverse strand, counting down.
AAGGCAGGTGCTTTGGCTATGTGCCGCCAACCAGATAGTATCAATGTAAATAGAGAGAGTAGCGGTACGCACTTCTATATCGTAGCAGGCAAGACCTACACTATGGGTTCTTTGGCCGAGACTTGGCAATCGCGCAGAGACACAGAACCAGGATTCAAGTTGCCAGCCTTGTCGGCTTATCAGAAGCAGGTGTATACTACCAAGGGAGGATGTCCTCTGCTAGATGGCGACTATACCATCTTTGGCGAAGTGGTGGATGGCATGCTGGTGGTAGAATCCATCAACAAGGTGCCCATTGATGCCAAGGAACACCCATTGAAGGAGGTTACCATAAAGAGAGTGAGGATAAAGAAAAGAGGATAAAATGCAATAAAAAGGAAGAAGGATAAGAACCATACAATGGATATCAGAGAGAGAATCTTAACTTTGCTGGCAGAGATAGGCAAGGGCGTGTATGAGAAGGAAATGGAATTGCGTCTTGGTATGCTGGCGGCTTTGGCAGGGGAGAGTATCATTTTGCTGGGGCCTCCGGGAACGGCCAAAAGTATGGTGGCACGCCGATTGAAGGATGCCTTCAAGGGAGCCTCTTCATTTGAATATCTGATGTCCAGATTTTCTACTCCTGATGATATCTTTGGTCCTGTAAGCATATCCAAATTGAAAGAGAACGATACCTACGAAAGAGCCATTGAGGGATACATGCCCACGGCAGATGTGGTCTTTCTAGACGAGATATGGAAGGCAGGACCTGCTATACAAAATACCTTGCTCACGGCCTTGAATGAAAAGGTGTTTCGCAATGGTGCTAAGGAGGTTTTGTTACCCCTGAAACTACTTATTGCCGCCAGCAACGAACTTCCTGCCGAAGGAGAGGGTTTGGAAGCTCTATGGGATAGATTCCTGGTGCGATGTGTGTCTAATTGCGTGAAGGACGATAACTCTTTCCTGAGTATGATTCTAGACACGGAGCAGGTGGCGTATTCTGCTCGACTGAAGCAATTGCAAATCACTCCCAAAGAGTATGCCCAATGGCAGAAACAGATAGCTCAGGTGAGAGTGGATAAGGGTGTTAAGGATAGCATCCTATATATACGTAACAGTTTGAAGCATGTGAAGGATAGAGATGGCGAAACAGAGTATTCCATCTACGTGAGCGACCGCCGATGGAAGAAGGCCGTAAACCTGTTGAAGGCCTCTGCCTTTGTGCACGGAAGAGAGGAGACGTGTTTGGCAGATATAGTTGTGCTTTCATATTGTTTGTGGAATGAACCTATGGAGCGTGAGGTGGTGGCGTACATTGTGAGCCAGTCGGTATTTGCTCCCATTGAGAATAAAATACATCTGTTGAAAGAACGAGTAGCGGAAAAGATGCGCATCAAGCAGGCGGCCGCCGCTCTGATGGCCTCATGGGAAGTGGCAAAGCCCGAGGATAAGGACTTGATAGTGTACGACGATTTCTACTATAGATTATCCACTTACAATACGGGTAATACCTATATCTTTGCTTCTGATTTTCACCGCTTGCCACACCTGAGAAATGCCGACTCCATTGTGGGACACATCTATGTTGACCCTAACGATAGCAGAAAGGAAAGAATAAGGACCTTTGAACGAGCCACCAAATTGCAGGAAGGAAGGAGTGTGAAACTGATGCGCGACGAGAAGCATCTCTACATTAACGGAGTGAGGTGCGAACTGATACGCTATACTCAGCGCGAGTTGACGGCTATGAGTGAGAAGACGCCCTCATTGCCTGAATGGAGAGATATGTCGATGGAGGCGGAGGTGGAGCAATTGGCCATGCTTCTTCGCCAAACGGCAGATGCCCTTAAAGGCAATCTCTTCTCCAGCAATGAAGATATTGCTTACGTACAGGAGATGCTAAAGGACTATGTGAAGCAGGTTGCTTGTACAAGGGCGGATATAAGCTCTTTGCTCTATGACTGATACAAATAGATGGATGACGCTCCAGCAGATGTACGAGCAGAGGATGGAGAACTTCAGAAGGTCGGGCACCAAGAGTATTGGTACAAATGACTATCTGGAGGGATACATCTATGTGGAGATGCTGGATAGGTTTGTGCGTACCGGTCAGTTGCCCGAATTGGCAGATGGTGAGGATGGCGATTATATGCAGCACTATCTATGTGAGGTGATGAGCGACCCCTTTGTGGTGTATAATGTACTTGCCGACGAGGTGAGAGCACGCATTTTCTACGATAGTATGCTGGCCTTTATCAAACAGATTGTCAAAAGGGAGAAGTTCAGAAATACCTGTGCTCAGGGAGAATTGCAACGCATGGAGCAAGTGGCCAATTGGAGCCCTATCAGGAAGCGTGACGGATGGGAAAGGTTGCTAACGGAGATAGCCAACGAGTATCAGCAGTTTGGTTTTGACGAGAGCTTGTATCGTTCGGAATTTGAGAGAGAAGGTGGCTTGGATAATAACGACAAGTGGCTTAAGATGATAGAGGATTGGACCAAGTCCTACGAACGCAAACAAAGACATCAGCGCCATCAGGATATAGAGCAGATAAAGCACAGAAATACCTCTGTGATGAAGCAGAGCTTGGAGAGCATACCTCAGTATCTCAAGGATAAGGAGGTGGAAAAAGAGGATTTCTTCCAGGCATGGGGATTGATGGGTGGACAATGGAATAGCTTGCTCTTTGAACAACATCTGAGGATAGCCAAGTTGCAAAGGAAATACCCACAATTGCAGCTGATGGCCAACAAGATGGGACGCATTGCTGATGAGCAATTAAATTCGCGCATGCCAGTATCCATAGGTGGAAAGATGAAGATGCAACACGCCACCAAAAGTGATATCCTAGGCGTGGCATTGAGCAAGGACATCAAATCTATGCTCCCCTTGGAAATAGCTCAGTGTAGTGATGCAGAGCTATACGATGTATTCCTATATAAATATGCTACACAAAATCTGCAAACCTTTCATCACAAGAGCGAAATGCTCAAACCTTCCAAGCAGGTTGCACCACGTCCAGCACGACTTAGGGGACCTATGATAGTGTGTGTAGATCGCTCGGGTAGTATGGAGGGTTTGCCAGAAAATCTTGCCAACTCGCTAATGATGCGCCTCTTGCTAATGGCTGAGCAGCAACATCGCGACCTGTTCCTTGTGTCCTTTAGCGTGGAGGCTCGTCCTATTGACGTAAAGAAGAACAGAGCCACCCTGCTCGAGTTTTTCAGGCAACGCTCACTTGGTTCGACCAGTGCTACGCAGATGCTCCGCGAGGTCTTCGCTTTGCTGGATAGCGGAGAGTATTCCTCGGCAGACGTCCTCTGGTTCTCTGACTTTTGCATCCCCCTGTGTGGCTCTGAGCAGCGCAAGAGCATAACTCAGTATCGCCATAAAGGTACAAAATTCTATGGCCTCAAGATAGGTAGTGCCGAGGGTCGAGGTTGGGAGGAATACTTCGACGAGATAGTCGAGGTATCTGTCTTGAGGGATTGAACTCCGTAAAAAATAACTGACCATCTGACCATCTGACCAACCTTTGCTAAATTTCTGACGTTGCTTGTATGCAATAAATCAATAGATTACGTTGCAAATTTGCTACTACAAACGCAAACTGCTATTTTTTTTTAGGCAGTTTTGCGGAAATCATCTTAGAAGACTATAAGACAACAAGTTATAAAATCGCCAGCCTAGTGTAATGCTAAGCTGGCGTTTTCTTGTCTGTAATCTGTTTAGAATCAAAAATCTTGTGGTCTCGTTGTCTTATTGACTTGTTTTAACAACGCGATTTAACGCGAATTTAGACTCGTTTTGCCCATCCTCTGCCTATTCACACGATGTCCATCGTAGCTTCGCACAATGGCCAGACGGAACTTAAACTGTTCTTTTACTACCAGTATTAAGTGACATTCAAAAAATAACCTGCTCCGTTTTAAAAACATCAATTTATGTTAGTAAGCTTGTCTTTTTGCCGCTTTTTTCCTTGCTTATCAGTCACATAGCCCGCTATGCTCCTTCTTCGCAAGAAAAAAAATCAATCAAAAAATGCCCCATTCCGGGGCAAATTTTAGGTGTATTTGAAAATGAGGGAGATAGGGTCAGTAGCGGATGATTTGGACGTTGGGGCAGTCCCAGAAGGCAGATTTATCCACATTGCACCCATTAGGAATGCGAACTTCGGTGAGGCTGGAGCAACCATAGAAAGCATACCACCCAATCTTCGTCACCGATGGGGGGATGGTGATGCTCTTGAGGCTGGAGCAACGATAGAAAGTTTCTTCCCCAATCTCCGTCACCGATGGGGGGATGGTGATGCTCGTGAGGCTGGAGCAACCATAGAAAGCATGGTTCCCAATCTCTGTCACCGATTCTGGTATGGAGATGCTCGTGAGGCTGGAGCAATGAGAGAAAGCATCTTTTCCAATCTCCGTCACCGATTGGGGGATGGTGATGCTCGTGAGGCTGGAGCAACGAGAGAAAGCACTTTCCCCAATCTCCGTCACAGATGGGGGGATGATGGTATTCTTACACCCACTTATCAGCGTATTGCTCTCCGTATGTATTATGGCATTGCAATCCTCTCGCGAGTCATAGAACTTATTATCTTTGGAAACGATGATGCTCGTGAGGCT
>JAFOCV010000147.1 GCA_017381015.1 Bacteroidaceae bacterium | reverse complement strand
GGGAATGGGCATTGTATTCATGTTCCATGTTCTCTGCGGCACTGGCAAACATCTCCCGACTGTATCCGGAAACAGCACAGGATAACCTATGTTATATTCAACGTCTTATTGACACCGTCATGTCGCCCGAACTGCGAGCCTACGATACCAATCGTTGGGGCGAAGATGCTTTGGAAACTTTGCATGGCAACAAAAGCCATATCTCCTACATCAGTCATCTTGCATGGATGATATGCGGTTACAAGTCTGTAGGAGGTGATGACCGGTATGATGCTGTTCTTTCCAAACTTTGCGAAACCATGAACCGCAGAATTTTGTCGTCGCCCTCTCTCAATCTTCCGACCTATCCAGGCGAATCGATTTATGTCCCTGATATGCTCGTTGCCATAGTAGCATTGAAACAATATAGTCAGATGACTGGTGGCCGGTATTCTTCCACTGTTGACAAGTGGCTTGCCAGGGCACAACATGAATGGCTGGATGAAGAATCAGGACTGCTGGTTTCCTTCCTCGGTGCAGACGGTACACAATATCCAGATGCTCCTGTCAAGGGTTCATATTCTGCCCTCAATTGCTATTACCTCACACTTATTGACCCAGCATTTGCTCAAGAGCAATACACACTATTGAAGCAATATTTATGGCGCGATAATTTCATTCCTGGTTTGTGCGAGTACAAGGAGTGGACATCTGTTTTTGGCTTGGACGTTGATGCCGGTCCGCTTGTATTCGGCCTTAGTCCTTCAGGCACAGCCTTCCTAACAGGTCCTTCTACTTATTTCAATGACTCTGCAACCCGCTCCCATCTCCTCACCACTGCCGAAACGGCAGGCCATACCATAGCCTATGGCAATACACGCCACTACCTCCTTGCCAATCTCGCCCTTGTAGGCGAACCCATCATGCTCGCCATGCGCACACATGGAAAGTAGGGAACCAGCACAAAATCAGCCCGCAATCGGACAATAATTGATTGCGGGCTGTTTGAGGCAAATGAGTGATCAAGAGTCTTGTTGTACCAAATCTAAATGAACAGATGAACAAAATGTATTGCTGAGGTCGTTAAAAAACAGAAATGTGTTGCTCTAAAATGTAAAAAGTTGTATATTTGCACAGAGACTTAGCCAGTCCTTCACGGGTGGATGGGTCAAGATCTTATTGGATTATGCTCCGATAGTGTCGCTCGCCGCAGGACTTGTTCCTGCAAGGAGTCTCACCAAGGAGCAGGAAAGGACGTTTTCGGACGTTATCTTCTACTCATCAAACTTCGCAACTTTGATCCTAACAGAAGATACCGCAACGAGGCGTCCATGCTGGGTGTATTATACCCGTATGCACACATTGTACCCTATGCCATAGGGAAACAATGTTCATACATCATATATAATACCCTTTGGCGTGGGCTGGCTGAGTTGCTTATCTCGTTAGGAAAAGGCAATGCGAAGGCCAGATGAGTGGGATAAGCGAGGAAGTTTCTCCCACGTCTTTTTTATATCCGTTAGTAAAACATGATTAAGGCCATATAGGGAGAAGGGGCATTGTGGCAGATTATGTTGCTTTTTATAAAGAAGAATTTAAGTTTCCTAAAGCGCAGATACGGGAATAAAGCGTTAGAAGTGGTAGAATATATTAAGTGGATTGTTGCCCTATGCTCTGTTTTTGCTATCGTCACGATACAATTAACGGAATGGCGTCCCTTGGGTTCGGCAAACAGGCATGAGGCAATAAACGAAATCCTACTGAACTTGGCTTACAGCTATCTGGCTGCAATATTCTTCCATATTGTGATGGAATATATTCCTGGGCTACATCGCAAAAGAATATTCAGAAGACAGATTGAGTGTGCATTTGCAGAAATAAAGACTTGCATAGGGCAATGCGTTAGAGGTGTTTATATGTATGATTTTAGGCCCCTCAGCCAAAACTCCGTATCACGAAGAAGGTTCGTAAGGGAGTTTTGCGAGAAGGATCTGACCACCCCATGCGACTATCTTAATCTGCTTGACAAAAATACCATTAAAATTAGTACCCAAATTGTTTTTCTGCTCACCCTGAAAGAATATCTTACAGACCAGGAACTCAACATATTGATGACAACAAAAGCATCTGCATTTCTTACCGAGCCTATTCGCCCAACAGATTATATAGTAGATGAATATGATGTCAAACACGAAATTCCCAACTCCAATCAAGCAAGAATAGGAAAAAGCATACACGATATTTACAAACTTTACAAACATTTAAAATAACAAGTTTATGAAAACAATTAAAACATGGCTAGCAACGATAGCAGCGCTATTGTTCAGCATTTCCGCGAGTGCCCACGACTTTAAAGTGGACAAAATTTATTACAAGAAAACCTCAGACACAACGGTCGGAGTTACTTATCGGGGCAACAGGCACGGCGAATATAGCTATGAATATTCTGGCAATGTTGTAATTCCTTCTACTGTTACATACTTAGGAAAGGAATATAGTGTGACGAGCATTGAGTCTTATGCTTTCTCTGATTGCTCTGGTTTGAAGTCTCTTACTATTGGTAATAGTGTGACGCACATTGGCTCTGCTTTCGATAATTGCTCTGGTTTGAAGTCTGTTACTATTGGTAACAGTGTGACGAGCATTGTGTATGATGCTTTCAGTCCTTGCTATTTTATGACGAAAGTTATAAATTTTTCAAAATTGAATATTACCAAAGGAAGTAGCAGTAATGGTTATGTTGGTTATTATGCAGATGTTGTAGTAAATAATCCAGAACTTATCGATAATTATCTATTTGCTCCTTGTGGTGACACATACGCATTGTATGGTTATGTGGGTACGGATACAAATCTCCAACTACCAGAAAAATATAAGGGAGAGAATTATATCATAGGGGATTATGCATTCTGGAAATGCTCTGGTTTGACCTCAGTTACTATTCCTAATAGTGTGACGAGTATTGGGGCTGGTGCTTTCTCTGATTGTATTTAGAAGCCCTAAACAACCAAAAACAACCAGAAATAACCAAACATAAACCTTTAATTATCAATGTATTCTAAAATTTAACACTTTCAGGCTGCTTTTTGATGGTTCCCAAATTTCCACATATTTTTGAGACATATTTCTGACGTGGAGAATT
>JAFOCV010000017.1 GCA_017381015.1 Bacteroidaceae bacterium | reverse complement strand
TTTGTGTCCAATGGCGATAGAGTCATTATGCGCAGCATCACATTCGAGGAGGCAGGTCTGGAAGTTGAAGATAATGCTGTGAAGAACGCTGCTGCTGAAGGCGGTGAGATGACACTTGAATTCTTGTCAAATGTACGATGTGAGGTTGTTATCCCCGAGGAAGCGCAAAACTGGATTTCGATTGCTCCTACCACTCGCGCAATGGTCAAACAGAGCATCACGCTGATGCTTGAACCGAATACGGGTTATTATCGTAGTGCGACAGTTACCGTACAATCTCCTGATGGCACTCTTAAATTGGAGTATAAAATTGAACAAAAGGGGGATTTAGGTGATGAAATAGACCCGACGAAAATTCCAGATAATGAGATTTGGTATACTACTACAACTAGTAGAATAATTACTCCAAATGAAGGTGGGGATTTTGGGGCAAAATTAGTTAGTAATGAATATAAGGAAGGACTTGGAGTGATGACTTTTGACGCTCCAGTCACGAAAATAGATGGGAGAGCCTTTGAAAATTTCTTATTTAATAACTGTTTAAGCCTAAAGAGTATTTATCTTCCTCCTACAGTGACAATTATAGGGGAAGGCGTCTTTTATCGTTGCGAGAATCTGAAGTATATATATATTCCTGAGTCTGTCAAAGAAATAGGTCCAGCGGCATTTATGTATACAGCTTTGTCTGAAATAAATATCCCTTATTCTGTAGAAGTTTTTGGTTTTGATATTATGTCGAATTGTTCTAACTTACGAGAAATAAACTCAAAATATTCAACAGAAGACAAAAGATGTTTAATCATTGATGGGACTCTTAATTCTTTTGCTTCTTACGGGCTGACAGAATATGATTTACCGAACACAATAGAAAAAATCGGTTATGGGGTATTTTGTGGAATGAAGCAAGTTGAACGCATTGGCCTTCCTGAGACCTTAAAAATCATAGAAAAAGCGGCTTTTGACGGCGCTGGATTAAAAAATGCTATAATACCAGAAGGAGTAACAGAAATTCATGATTGGGCTTTTCGTGGTAATGAGTATTTAGAATCTATCCACTTTCCTAGCACTGTTGAATTTCTTGGGCAAACAATCATAGGAATGTGCCCTAACTTAAGGAGTATAACAGGTAAATTTTCATCTGCAGATAAGAAGTCTCTTATTATTGATGGAGAACTGATATCAATTGCTGTATATGAATTGCGAAATTACACTATTCCTCCAGGTGTCCATACCATTGGTGAGGATCTGTTTTGGGCTAATGAGATTATTGAAAATGTCATCATACCTGAAGGGGTCAAAGTTATAAGGAGAGGAGCTTTTTATGGCTGTGATAGATTACGAAGTATTGAAATTCCGTCAACTGTCGATTCTATTGGCTACCGGATTTTGGGACATTGTACCAGTTTGGAAAGAATCTCGGGAGGACTTTCCACTGATGATGGAAGATGTTTGATAAAAGATGGTGTGTTGGAAGCCTTTGCTCCCGCAGGATTAACATCATATACAGTTCCTGATAATGTTAAGGAGATTAGTGCATCAGTGTTTGGTTCTGTAGAATTACAATCCATCATTCTTCCTGAAGGGTTGGAAATAATAGATGAAGATGCATTTAGAATCTGCTGGAATCTGACATCTATAACAATTCCTTCAACGGTAAAATCAATAGGAAATCATTCTGGAGGGTTGGGAGAACTATTTTATGGCTGTAATAACTTGGCAAAAATATTCTGTAATGCGTTGACACCACCTGATTTGTTGGTACCATTAAGCACAAGTGCGCCCATATATGTGCCAGAAATTTCTTTAGAGGCATACAGGCAGCATCCGGAATGGAGTAAATACAAGCTTTACGGATATACTCCCGATATAGAGATTTATGAATCTACAGATTATTCACAAGATGGAATAACTACAGTTTTGCAAACTGCAACTATAGGAAACGGTATAGACATCGTATTAATGGGTGATGCTTACTCTGATCGCCAAATTGAAGACGGAACATATAGAAGGGATATGGAATATCTTTATGACAATCTCTTTACAGAAGAGCCCTATAAATCATTTAGAGAGTATTTTAATGTGTATTATGTAAATGTTGTTTCACCCAATGAAGGATACGGGGCATATAACAAAACTGCCTTGGATGGATTTTTCGGTGCAGGAACTTTGGCTGGAGGAAACGATGACAAAGCCTTTGCTTATGCACTAAGAGCCATAGATATAAAACGTATGAATGAGGCTTTGATTATTGTTTCTATGAATTCAGACAACTATGCGGGTACATGTTATATGTATGACCCCGCGACATCGGATGATTATGGTAGTGGTCCATCGGTATCTTATTTCCCCCATGGTGGTGATGAAGAAACATTTGCCCAATTCCTGCATCACGAAGCATGCGGACATGGCTTCGCTAAGCTTGCTGACGAATATGCCAACGAGTATAATGGAACGATTCCCGAAGGTGAGGTCCTTGATTATATGAATAAACAGAAAAACTGGGGCTGGTGGAAGAATGTCGATTTTACCAGCGACTTATCTCAGGTGCGTTGGAAGCATTTCTTGAACGACAGCCGTTACCAATACGATGGCTTGGGAGCTTACGAAGGTGGACTCACTTATTGGACTGGCGTATGGCGACCAACGGAGAACTCTATCATGCGCCACAACACTGGCGGGTTCAATGCTCCAAGCCGTGAGGCCATTTATTATCGTATCCACAAGTTGGCTTATGGTGACAGCTGGGAATATGTTTATGAGGAATTTGCTGAGTGGGATGCGAAGAACCGCAATGCTTCGGCAGAGGCGGCTGCTCGCAGCAAGGCGCGTAAACCTGCCAACTACAAGCCAACGCATCCGCCTGTAATCGTAAACAAATCGTGGAAAGATGCAAAGTAAGAGACAAATAGCACACGATATGTTGGCGGTAGCAGTAATACTGCTATCGCTGGCATATTTTTGTTCGTGTACAACAAGCAGAAAGATGAATAATGAGAGTGATAAACAACCACAGGCAGATAGTGTGGATATCTTTGTACCGACACACCCACCCGTAGTTGTTCCACATTCGTGGCGTGAGAGCGGAAAGAAATAATCCTTTTTGGGCTGTCAGTTTAGTTTAGTCCATTGGCAATATACCCAAAACGGACTAAACCTATTTGTACATTGACAGCATAAAATATGCTGGCGAAAAAAGAAATCATTGCGACTTTTCTTTTCGTCAGCATATTTTATTAGAGTTTAACAAACCACGATAACAACACTTGCTCAATCATAGATTATGTATGCGAAGCAAGGTTTAGTTTATTCCGTCAGGTATATACTTAAAGGGGACTAAACTCCGTTGAACATTTGCAATATCAAGACATCAAGGAAAGACATATCGCAAGTTCTTTTCTCGTCTGCAATATTTTTGTACCTTTGTAGCACCAAGAGTTATGACATTGAAGCAAAACAATAACGAACTCAGAAATACGAACGGTTGCTATCTCGTTACCCAATTTCCATGCAACCCGAATAACCGTTTAATTCTAAGATAATTGCAAATTCTGCGATTTTTTCTATAAAAAAAGAGATTTAAAGTACACTTTAGTGGAGTAATTGTACTAAAAACGAGAGTTTGGGACTCACCGTAAATGCCAGTATCTACATACTGAACGAATACAATAATCTGCATCAACGTTCTCCAAGGCAGACACCAATGCGCTGCTATGTCAAGGCATGCAATGCCAAGATTACCCCCATCCTGCTTACGGTCTTGTCCACCATCCTTGGTTTCATCCCCTTTATGGTCGGTACAGACAAGACTGCATTCTGGTTTCCCTTGGCAGCAAGCACAATTGGCGGATTAATAATGTCATTGCTCGGAGTCTTCCTCTTCCTGCCTTTGTATTCCTTACCAAATAACAAGAACATATAATAACTATCTTAATACCACAAAGTAGCTCTATATTATAAAAAAGCTATTCTCTCGCTTAACACAACTAGTAGAAACTATACCGTAAGAATTTGAGTATGATATTACCACTCCTAATTCAAGAAAAGATGAAGGTGTGAAAGCGTGAATATCGCGATATTTTGGGTCGCCACCGTGGTAGTTGGAATGAATATCGCGATATTTTGAGTCGCCACCGTGGTAGTTGTGGTGAATATCGCGATATTTGAGGTCGCCACCGTGGTAGCCGGGATGAATATCGCGATATTTGAGGTCGCCACCGTGGTAGTTGGGGTGAATATCGCGATATTTGTAGGCGACTCTGTGGTAAAAGTGATTAGCAGTCAGCGAATGTCAGAATGTAACGCTACAACGGGACTTCCGCAGACTGTGAGAATGCCGTTGTAACATTACAACGAGGGTGTGCCAAATGAATGACACACCCTCGTAATGGATATTTGTGAATGTATTTTACTTGAGAAGAGCTAATGCTTCCTTGATACGCTTGATGGCCTCGATGATGTTTTCATCGCTGGTGGCGTATGACATACGGAAACACTCGGGAGAGCCGAATGACTGGCCACCAACGGTGGCTACATGGCCTACCTCGAGCAGGTACATGGCTAGGTCGTCACTGTTGTTGATAACCTTGTCACCGTATTTCTTGCCATAGAAACTGCTACACTTGGGGAAGAGGTAGAAAGCACCCTGTGGGTTATTAACCTCTAGGCCAGGAATTTCCTTGGTGAGCTTAACAATCAAGTCGCGACGACGCTCGAAAGCAACGCGCATGTCCTCAACACACTGCTGGTCACCTGCAAATGCTGCTTCGGCAGCCTTCTGGCTGATAGAACAGGGACCACTGGTGTACTGGCCCTGCAGCTTGTTGCAACCCTTTACTATCCACTCGGGAGCAGCGATGAAACCGATACGCCAACCGGTCATTGCATAAGCCTTGGAAACACCATTGACGATGACTACACGGTCCTTAATCTCGGGGAACTGTGCAATAGAAGCGTGCTCACCGATATAGTTGATGTGCTCGTAGATTTCGTCGGCAATGACGATTACTTGCTCATGACGCATCAATACGTCCTTCAAAGCCTCCAGTTCCTGACGGCTGTAGACAGAACCGGTGGGGTTGCTGGGAGAGCAGAGGATGATGGCACGAGTCTTGTCGGTAATAGCAGCCTCCAATTGTTCGGGGGTAATCTTGAAGTCCTGCTCGATACCAGAGGGGATGAATACGGGGGTAGCGTCTGCCAATAGTACCATGTCGGGGTAACTTACCCAATAGGGTGCAGGTATGATAACCTCGTCGCCCTGACCTGCAAGAGCCATGATAGCGTTGCAGACACTCTGCTTGGCACCATTAGAGCAAAGGATTTGGCTAGGAAGATAGTCAAGACCGTTTTCTCTCTTTAGCTTCTCCACGATAGCCTTCTTTAGTTCGGGATATCCTGGTACAGGACTATATCTGCTCCAATTCTCTTCGATAGCTTTGATACCGGCAGCCTTGATATGGTCGGGGGTGTTGAAGTCGGGTTCGCCAACACTCATATTGATGATATCAATACCTTGAGCCTTTAGCTCGCTGCTCTTTTGGCTCATGGCCAAGGTAGCACTTGTGGACAAACGTCCAAGTCTCTCGGATAGGTTGTTCATTGTTTTGTGTGTACGTTATAATATTATATAATATGTCTATTATAGTTTGTGGCCCATGCGGAGTTTCTTGGTTTCAAGATATTTGCGGTTGTACTCGTTGGGGGTGATGATGACGGGTACATTCTCCACGATGTCAAGACCATAGCCTTCGAGACCTACACGCTTGACGGGATTGTTGCTGATGAGACGAATCTTGCCGATGCCCAATTCGCGAAGAATCTGTGCGCCAACACCATAGTCGCGCTCGTCGGCCTGGAAACCTAGGTGAAGGTTGGCCTCTACGGTGTCCTCGCCCTCTTCCTGGAGCTTGTAGGCAGCAATCTTGTTCATGAGTCCGATGCCTCTGCCCTCCTGCTGAAGGTAAACGATTACACCCTTGCCTTCCTTTTCTATCATCTGCATAGCCTGGTGAAGCTGGTCGCCGCAATCACAACGCTTGCTGGCAAAGATGTCACCAGTCATACAGCTGGAGTGCATTCTCACCAATACGGGTTCTTCTGCGCTCCATTCGCCCTTGAAGATGGCGATGTGCTCCAGGCCATTGCTCTTCTGGCGGAAAGGAATGATGTGGAAATGACCGTATTCTGTGGGTAGGTCGGCCTCTACGCCTTTTTCCACAAGGCTTTCCTGCTTCAGGCGATAAGCGATAAGGTCCTTGATGGTGATGATTTTCATGCCATGCTCCTTGGCCACCAATTTTAGTTGTGGCATACGAGCCATAGTGCCATCCTCATTGAGGATTTCTATCAAGGCAGCAGCAGGTTGCAAGCCACAGAGTCTTGCCAGGTCGATAGCCGCTTCGGTGTGTCCAGCTCTCTTGAGCACGCCTCTATCCTGAGCATACAAGGGATTGATGTGTCCGGGGCGACCGAAATCGGTGGGCTTTCTGTTGGGGTCAGCCAAAGCGCGTATGGTGGCAGCTCTGTCGTGGGTGCTCACACCTGTGGTGCATCCGTCAAGCAAGTCTACGGTAACGGTAAATGGAGTACCCAACATGCTGGTGTTTGTCTGAACCTGACGCTCTAGTTCTAGTTCGTTGGCACGTGTGATTGTAATCGGAGCACATAGTACACCACGACCATGCTTGAGCATGAAGTTGACCTTCTCTTCGGTGATGAGTTCGGCTGCAGTAATGAAGTCGCCTTCGTTTTCTCTGTCTTCATCGTCAACAACGATAACGAATTTGCCCTCTTTGAAGTCTACCAAAGCCTCTTCGATAGTACTAAGTTTGAAATCCTGGTTCATTATGCTATATTTTTATCTATTCTTTCAATGATTTGTTGCCCAAGTTTTTGTATCAATGATATATCCTGGTGCAGTCTCAGGCGGAATCTCCATATACGAAGCCATAGCAAGAGGCCGAAAGGCAGTATGACTCCGGCGATGACATTCTGACGCTTATTGTTGAACGGACGAGCATGCGCATCGGTATAGAGGATGGGCATCTCGTTGAGCAATCCTATTATCACGGTGTCTCTGCTATTGTGCAATTGCTCCACCAGTGCTTCCACTCTATCCTTGATGTCTCTGATGGTGTGGTCTTCGTGGAATCTGAAGAAGATGGCATAGTAGGAAGGGATATTCAATAGTTTCTTCCTGCTACCGTATTGCACGCAATCACCGATGAGAGCTTGCAATTCAGTCTTAAGAGCTGGATAATCGGGCTCATTGAGGATGATTTCCTTCTTGTTGAGCTTTCTCTTGGTGCGCAAGCCCAATAGTCTCATGAAGAAATTCTGGTAACCCTCGATGTTGAACACTACGCTATCCTTGTTGGCCTTGCTTACCAGGAATAATCCCATTGGTGTAAGCACCATGGTACTGAGCCAGATACCGAACCATACGGCCCATTCGCCCGACTTGGCCATCTTCTCTCCACCAGCATTGACTATGTAGTAGAAGAGGAAGACGAGTACGCTCACCACAACTGGCACGCCAAGGCCGCCCTTTCGGATGATAGCACCCAATGGCGCTCCGATGAAGAAGAATATCAGGCAGGCAAGACTATGCGTAAACTTCTTGCGCGCCTCCATGTGGTGACGTCGCAAGGTAGAGTTGGTGCTCTCTGTGGTCATGCCACGGTATTCAAATTCGGATAGAGTACTCTGAGCAGAACTAAGCGCCGTCTGTATGGTATTCTTTCTCTGGTCGGGAGTAAGGTATTCGTATGTGGAATCAAGAGGTTCTTGTGCCTCCACCCTTGCCATCAGAGCAGCAGAATCTTGTGTTTCCAGGGGGAACGAACCCTTGAGGTACTGGTTTTTGGTAATCTTGTGATAGTAATGTCCCAGGCTATCGCTGATATGATTAAGCGAGTCGATACCAGAGAGGATATGAGTCAATTCCTTGGTTTTTGCGTCTCCGTTAAACAGATTTGCATCCATCATATTGAAATTGGCATCAAATGGAATCATATCCACCTCCGTATGGAAGGTTTCCCTCATGTATGGAATATTGGCCTTGAGCATATTGCCCGTTTGCGAGTCCATATTTCTGAAACGCTCGCCACCATAAAGCATTAGCATCAGATGCTTTTGGTCCTCCGTACCACGCAATCGTGCCGAGTCGGCCAGGACAATCTCCATCTTGTCATATCCGCCCTTAGTGCTATAAATCATCACGCCATGCAGCATGCCCGTCTTGGTGTCCTTTCTTTCTACGAAGATACTATAACCAGGAATATCGCTATAGAAGATGCCCTCGGGGATGTCCGCCTCGGGCGATTTCTGGCGCATGCTCCATAGGAGAGTGGCCAACTGTCGGGTGGCTTGTGGTTGCACGCGGTCCTGGAACACAAAGCTAGCTCCGCAAATCAACAGAGCCACAATGAATATCGGGCATAATATTCTGATTAGAGGAATACCAGCAGCCTTCATGGAGAGGAGCTCCAACTTTTCACCCAAATTACCAAAGGTAATCAGCGAAGCCAACAGGACAGCAAGAGGCAATGACATGGGTACGAGGGTGAGGCTAGCGTAGAACAAAAACTCTGCCAGGATGGTCCAACTAAGCCCCTTACCCACCAGGTCGTCAATGTATTGCCAGATAAATTGCATGATGAAGATAAACAAGCAAATGAAGAATGTTCCTGCAAACAAGAGCAGGTAGTTCTTCAAAATATACTTATCCAACTTCTTTATTAGTCTCATGCGCGCACGTATTTATCAGTACAAAGGTACTAAGTATAGGCGACAAATGGTCGCAAATGTGGACAAGATTTACTTTTTTGCAATAAAAAACACGGAAATATTTGCGAGATTAAAAATATTGTTCTACCTTTGCACTCGCAAAACAACGATGGCGGGATAGCTCAGCTGGTTAGAGCGTCGGATTCATAATCCGAAGGTCATGGGTTCAAGTCCCATTCCCGCTACAGAAGAGAAGGAGAAATCTTTCTCTTTTTTGTTTTTATATACTAGCCTCTTTCCCTCCCTTTATCAGCAAGGAGTTGGAGAACAAAAATAAAAGAAGAAAGCCAGTTCCTTGGTCAGGAAAGCATTTCCGAAGCTTTGGAAATACATTTCTGAGGTCAAAATCGCATTTCTGACATTCGGAAAAGCATTTCTTTCAAGCGAAACACATTTCCGAAGAGTTGAAACTCCATTTCCAAGCCCAAAAACACATTCTTGAAGCTTTGAAAATGTGTTTCCGAGGTTCAAAACACATTTCCGAAGAAAAGGAAATCCTCTCCCGAGGGCCGAGAGAGGATAAAGTGGGTGAAATATCTCTGAATGGAATCTGAAAAGTACGGAACTATATTCTATTCACAGTTGACTCGGTAGAGTTGCGCACTAGAATCTTGGGAAGCGAACAGGAGTGGAACCACCGCTAACGGACTTCTCCGTAAGTTCAATCACCGACGACCACAATGCTGCATCATACACGTCCATATCCAGTACGTCTGGTTCTTCGGCATTAAGGGTTCGTGCCTGATGTATTTTCTCGATGGATTCTAGCAAACTGCGGTCCATCATGTAATTCATCACATTAGGTACGCCAAGACTCTTGCCTTCCTCTATCATCGTCTGAAATCTTTGTGGAATGAAGCTCTCTACGTATCTTTCCGCCTCTTCGCCAGAGAGAAGGACGTTACCGGTCTTGCGCTCTATTTGTACCGTTGGAATCGGGTATTTTTGCAAAAAGCCCAAGGCTCCGCAAACGGTTTGCATTCTGCTATAGGGGCGTGGTGTGGATATGTCATAATGAAGAAGCAGGCTGACACCCGCCACACTCTTTATTAAAGACGTATTTATATGGTCACCAGGAATGGGAGACGATAGTGATACGAGGAAATCCAAGGTATCGCCAGGAGGAAGCAATTGGCACATAGGACCAATGGCATGAGTGGGATAAGGATTACCAGCATGGCGACGACTGTACGAGCGCATCCAACCCTCTTGTAGGGAGTGTGCATAAGCACCCTCGATGTGTTTCACTCTGCCTAGTATGCCTTGGCGTATTATTTCCCTGACGCCCAGATGCCATGTGTCATAACAGCAATTCTCCAGCATCACACAATGCCTGCTGGTTTCGCGAGCTACGGAAACGAGTTTTTCGCACTCTGCCACCGTCATAGCAGCAGGTACCTCCAAGGCTACATCTTTGCCTGCTTGCATGGCGGTAGTGGCCATACGTAGATGCCACTCCCAAGGGGTACATATCCATACCAGGTCTACTTCGGGATGAGTAGCCGCTTCGCGCCAATCGGTATCAATGTCGCACTTGACAATGACGTTGGCATTGGGAAGGAATTTGAGGCGACTGAGCGTTGCTTGTCCTCTTTGTCCTAGTCCTATGAGAGAAATGTTAACCATAGCATGTATTGTTGTCTTGTGGGATATATTTTCTGATTCGTAATTATTCCTTGTTATGCCCGATGAAATCTGTGTTTTTACCGTATTTCGGAGCAAAAAATGTGCGTTTTATCGTTTCTTTTTCTTTATCTGTTCCCAAACCAGAGGGTCCAGCCCCTCACCATCGTATGAGGGATTTGATTCTATCTGCGAACGAATCCATGTGCTACTGAGATTTATCAGTTGTGTATTGACAAAGGTAACACCCTTGGCGTCAGTAGTGGGAGCGTGCTGGACACTCTCATTGTCATCATCTGATTGGCGGGGAAGAACAATGATTCTGTATTGCTTCAATATTTCCTCCCACATGTACCATCGCTGGAAACACTCCCAATTGTCCATACCGATAACCAGGACAAACTCCCTATCCGGATGCCGAGCAGAAAGAGTTTGCAAGGTCTTAATCATATAATTGGGTTTGGGCATACTGAACTCTACGTCCGATACAATGATTGACTCGAGAGAGGCGGTAGCTATTTGTGCCAATTCTAATCGGAGAGCATCATCCCAAAGACCGTTGTCCTTGAGAGGATTCTGAGGGCTAACTATCAGCCACATTTCGTCCACTAGGCCCTGACCAACTATCTCGCTGGCCATGCCCGTATGTCCCAAGTGAATGGGGTTAAAGCTTCCTCCATACACTCCAGTAATGGTCTTTTTTAGCATTTCTTTGCACATTTCGATTACAAAGTTAGTCCTTTCTGCCGAATTTTTGCTATTTTTGTACGCAAAAATAATATTTATAAGGTATGATACTTTCAATGACAGGATATGGTAAGGCTTCTTCAGTGTATGGAGACAAGAAGATTACTGCCGAAATTAAGTCACTAAACAGCAAGACACTTGACCTGAGTGTGCGTATGGCAAACTGCTATCGCGAGAAGGAAATGGAACTGCGTTCGATGATAGCCGAACGCCTGGTGAGAGGTAAGGTGGAATTCAGTTTGTGGATAGAGCGCGACGAGGTGGAGCAGGCAGCGACATTGAATATGCCACTGATGCAGAAATACATTGAGCAATTTCAAGAGGCCAATAAAAACTATGGTATTCCTGTGCCTGAAAATATCACAGAGGTTGTGATGCGCATGCCAGATGTGGTCAGCCGACAGGATGCTGTGGAAGAACTGACCGAGGAAGAATGGCAGATGGCCAGGAAGGCGGCAGAAGAAGCTTTGGAGCAGTTGATGCAATTCCGCACCAAGGAAGGAAATGCCTTGGAGGCCAAGTTCAGAGAGAAGGTTGACAATATCGAGGCTCTGATGAAAAGTATCGAACCTTATGAAAAGGCACGCACAGAGAAGATACGTCAGCGTCTGATAGATGCCCTTTCTGCTATCCCCGAAATAGAATACGACAGAGGTCGCTTGGAACAGGAAATGATTTTCTACATTGAAAAGTTGGACATCAACGAAGAAAAGCAACGCCTGACACAACACTTGGAATATTTCCGCGAAACATTGAGTGGCGATTACGGTCAAGGAAAGAAATTGGGATTCATTGCCCAGGAAATGGGCAGAGAGATAAATACTACCGGTTCGAAAGCCAATCAAGCAGAGATGCAGAACATCGTTGTGATGATGAAGGACGAACTGGAACAGATAAAGGAGCAAGTCCTCAACGTATTGTAAGCAAGGCTTGTGTCCCCGATAAATAAAAGAAAGTACTAAGATGAAAGGCAAATGTTTGATTTTTAGCGCACCAAGCGGTAGCGGAAAAAGTACTATAGTTCAATGGCTTACCAGTGAGCATCCCGAGTTGAACCTGGTGTTCAGCATCAGCGCCACATCACGTCCTCCACGAGGTACAGAGCAGCACGGCGTGGAATACTTCTTCCTCACACCAGAGGAGTTCAAGGCCAAGATAGAGGCCAATGAATTCCTAGAATATGAGGAAGTTTACACCGATAGATACTATGGCACGCTCAAGAGTCAGATAGAATCTGAATTGGAGCAAGGCAAAAACGTAATCTTTGACATAGACATCAAGGGCGGTATAAATGTCAAGAAACATTTTGGCGAGCGCGCCTTGTCATTGTTTATTCAACCTCCTGGGGTGGAAGAACTTAGACGCAGATTGGTTGGCCGTGGCACAGATACTGCCGAACAGATAGAGATACGTTTGGCCAAGGCAGAGTACGAGATGTCATTCGCATCAGAATTTGACAAAATCATTGTGAATGACGATTTGGATGCTGCCAAGGCAGAGACATTGAAAGCAATAAGTGAATTCCTAAATAAGAACTAAGTTTTGGCAACAATACTAAGCATAGAAACCAGTACCAACGTATGTTCTGTGGCGGTTGCACAGGACAATCACGTCATCTTTCGTAATGAAGACTACGAAGGCCCCTCTCATGCCGTACAATGCGGACTTTTCGTGGAGGAAGCCCTGTCTTTTGCAGAAAGCCACGCAATACCACTGGATGCGGTGGCCGTGAGCGAAGGCCCGGGCAGTTATACGGGTTTGAGAATAGGCGTCAGCATGGCTAAGGGTGTTGCCTATGGAAGAAATGTCCCCTTGATAGCGATACCTACCTTGCAATTGCTTTGTGTGCCCGTATTGCTCTATCATGAGGAAATACCCGAGAATGCGCTTTATATCCCTATGCTTGATGCAAGGCGAATGGAGGTGTACTCTGCCGTATACGACAGAAGTTTGAGGGAAGTACGTGGAATACAAGCAGATATCGTTACTGGCGAGACATATCAGGAGTATCTGGACAGGGGACCAGTTGTGTTCTTTGGTAATGGTAGTGGCAAGTGCAAGGATGTAATCAATCATCCAAATGCAATCTTCCTGGATGGCATAGCACCCTTGGCATGCAATGCGGCACCCTTGGCAGAACAAAGACTCAGAAGAGGAGAAATAGCTTCTACCGCATATTTCGAACCTTTCTATCTAAAGGAATTCCAAGCAACTAAACCTAAGAATCTTCTATGAACAAGATACAATACAATACAAGCAAGGACAATCTGAGAATGTCGGAATATGGACGTGTAGTTCAGGACATGGTAAATCACTGCATGGCCATAGAGGACAGAGAGGAAAGACTCCTTTGTGCAGAAGCTATCGTGCAGATGATGGCAACTCTAGGACAGGAGAAACTGTCCAACCCCGAGGTGCTGAGCAAGTTGTGGAATCATCTGGCTTTCATCAGCGATTTCAAATTGGATATTGATTATCCCGTGGAAATCATACCTCAGGTGGAGGTTATGGCTCATCCTGCACCAATGCCTATTCCTCAAAACAGGATTCGTCACAGACACTACGGACATATCATCGAGGATGCGCTCCGAATGTTGAAGGACATGCCCGAAGGAGAGGAAAGAGATGCGCTATTGCGCCAGACGGCCGATAGAATGAAGCAAAACCTCTTTACATGGACACCTGATATAATGAGCGAGGATAAGGTAAAAAGCGACATCGATGCCTATACCCATGGTAGCAACTTGAGCAATGCCCTTGAGGGACATCAGTATGCTACGCTGCACACTCTACCAGTTAACGTATTAAAGAAAAAGAAAAAGAAATAACCAGCATGCCAGCATTTATCATTGAAGGAGGCCATGCTCTGAAGGGCGAAATCACACCCCAGGGAGCAAAGAATGAGGCGCTACAGGTATTGTGCGCTACATTGCTTACGGACGAACCTGTCAGAATATCCAACTTGCCCGATATCGAAGATGTGAACAATCAGATAAGATTGCTTCAGGACATCGGAGTGAGAGTGACCCGTCATGCTCAGGGGGATATGACCTTCCAGGCAGACAAGGTGGATGTGTGCTATTTGCAGAGCGACGAGTTTTTGGAGAGATGCTCTCGCTTGCGTGGCAGTGTGATGCTCGTTGGTCCTATGGTTGCTCGTTTTGGTCATGCGATGGTGAGCAAACCAGGTGGAGACAAGATAGGACGCCGCCGTTTGGATACCCACTTCCTGGGTTTGCAAAAGTTGGGGGCCGACTTTACATACAATGCTGAAAGAGGAGTATTTGATATCAAGGCAGAAAAACTTCAAGGAGCTTACATGCTCTTGGAGGAGGCTTCGGTAACGGGTACTGCTAACATTGTGATGGCGGCTGTGATGGCAGAAGGTGTCACCACTATCTATAATGCAGCATGCGAACCATACATTCAGCAACTATGTGGCATGTTGTGCAGCATGGGTGCCAAGATAGATGGCATCGGCTCTAACCTGCTCACTATTACTGGTGTAAGTCAATTGCATGCCACCCGACACACTATATTGCCGGATATGATTGAGATTGGTTCTTTCATTGGTATGGCTGCTATGTGCGGTGAGGGTGTCTTGATTCGCAATGTAAGATTGGACAAACTGGGTATTATTCCCAACGTCTTTATGCGACTGGGTGTGAAGATGGACATCCAGGGAGATGATATCTTCATTCCTCATCAGGAGCATTACGAAATAGAATCGTTCCTGGATGGCAGTATAATGACCATTGCAGATGCACCTTGGCCAGGATTGACTCCCGATCTGTTGAGTATATTGCTGGTGGTTGCTACGCAAGCCAAGGGTAGTGTGCTGATACACCAGAAGATGTTTGAGAGTCGCTTGTTCTTTGTGGACAAACTTATTGATATGGGTGCTCAGATTATATTGTGCGACCCACACAGAGCCGTAGTGATTGGTCATGACAAGAATTTCCAACTCAAGGCTGCGCGAATGACCTCTCCTGATATCCGTGCAGGTATTGCCATGCTGATAGCGGCAATGAGTGCGGTGGGTACCAGTCGTATTGACAACATTGGTCAGATAGACCGAGGTTATGAAAACATAGAGGAAAGACTAAACAAACTTGGTGCTAATATAACAAGAGTAGAATGATAGATACTTACAAAATAGGCACAATAACCAAAACTCATGGCATCAGTGGTGAATTATCAATGAATTTTACCGATGATGTATGGGACCGTGCAGATGCTGACTATGTGTTTCTGGAGGTTGACGGAATACAGGTACCATTCTTCCTGGAGGGATGGCGTTTCCGTAGCGATTCTGTTGCCTTGCTCAAGTTCCAGGACATAGATACATCTGAGGATGCCAGCGAATATGTTGGAGTGGATGTATACTTCCCTCATAGCTTGACTCCCGAACGCGGAGAAGATGAGGAATATACCTGGCGTTCTTTCACGGGATGGAAAGTAGTGGATTGCGCGCTTGGAGAAATAGGCGAAATAGAATATGTGGAGGATTCTACCTCAAACACCATATTTTGTGTGGATGATAAGTTGATTCCCGCAACGGAAGACTTTATCGAAGGTATAGATCCAAAAGAAAGAGTAATATATATGAAACTCCCCGAGGGGTTGCTAGATTTATAAGGAAATCAATTATGAAAAGAAAAATATGTATACTGGGTTCAACTGGTAGTATCGGTACTCAGGCTCTTCAGGTGATAGAGGAACATAGTGATTTGTTTGAGGCTTATGTTCTCACGGCTGGCAACAATGCAGACTTACTGATTCAGCAGGCTCGCAAATTTATACCTTGCGCAGTAGTTATTGCGGATGAAAGTAAGTATGACCACGTGCGCACAGCACTATCAGATTTGCCTATACAAGTATATGCCGGAAGCGAGGCTTTGTGCCAAGTGGTGACGATGGAACCAGTGGATATGGTACTGACGGCATTGGTTGGATTTAGTGGACTTCGTCCAACTATCTCTGCCATCAAGGCAAGCAAACCCATTGCTCTGGCCAACAAGGAAACATTGGTTGTGGCAGGCGAGTTGATAACCGCCTTGTGCCAGCAGTACAATGTGCCCATGTTTCCCGTAGATAGTGAACATTCTGCAATATTCCAAAGTTTGATGGGAGAGGAAAGTCCTATTGAAAAGATTATCCTCACCGCATCAGGAGGTCCATTCCGCAAATTTACGCTTGACCAAATGAAGGATGTAACTGCCGCTCAAGCATTGAAGCACCCCAATTGGGATATGGGTGCAAAGATTACCATTGATTCGGCAAGCATGATGAACAAGGGCTTTGAGGTAATCGAAGCAAAGTGGCTTTTTGACGTAGATGCTGATAAAATCCAGGTTGTAGTTCATCCTCAAAGCATCGTGCATAGTGCAGTACAATTCCAGGATGGTGCCGTGAAAGCACAATTGGGTGCTCCAGATATGCGTGTGCCTATTCAGTTGGCTATGTCTTACCCAGTGAGATTGGAGAGTAGTTTTCCAAGATTGGATTGGTGGGATATGCAGGATTTGACATTCGAGCGTCCTGACCTTAACCGTTTCCCTTGTCTGGCACTTGCATACGAGTCAATTCGTTTGGGTGGCAATGCTGCGTGTATCGTGAATGCTGCCAACGAGGTTGTCAATCTGGCTTTCCGTCAAGACAAGTGTGGTTTTCTTCAGATGGCAGACATTATATCGGAGTGCTTAAGCAAGGTGCCTTTCATCAAGCAACCCACTCTGGAGGATTATCTTGAAACTGACCGTATTACACGAATTGCGGCAGCAGAAATGCTATAAAGTAACAATATTATCATAATAGGTAAAAAGTAAAATCAGAATAAACGAAAATGGAAATAGTTCTAATTAAAGCATTACAATTGATATGTTGTCTGAGCCTTTTGGTATTTGTGCACGAAGGCGGACATTTCTTATTTGCTAAATTCTCAGGTGTTAAGGTAGAGAAATTTTATCTCTTCTTTAATCCTTATTTTCACTTATTCTCTACTCGCGATGCGTGGTTTACGCGTCTATTTCCTTATTTCAAGGATAATGAAACGGAATACGGTATTGGTTGGTTGCCATTGGGTGGCTACGTTAGTATTGCAGGCATGGTGGATGAGACCAAGGATGCTGAGGAGGTGGCATCACGAGCGCCACAACCCAATGATTTCAATCAGAAACCCGTTTGGCGCAGATTTCTGATAATGTTTGGTGGTGTCTTTTTTAATGTCATTGCTGCATTGGTGATATATTCTGGTATCATGTTTACCTGGGGTAAGGAGATAGTACCTATGCGCAACTTGCCTAATGGTCTCAACTACAATCATATTGCGCATGAAATTGGCTTCAGGAATGGTGATACTCCCATAAAGATAGACGGAATAGAAATAGAAGGATTCAGCAACGCTATTATGATGGACATTTCAGAGGCTAGTACTGTTACTGTGTTGCGAGACGGACAGGAGGTTGTAATAGAAATGCCTGCGGAAGGAGTTTCTCTGTTGGAAATGCAAAAGTTCCCTCAGTTCTTCTCTCTTCCCATCAAGCCGGTTATTGGTCAGGTTGCAGAGGGCACTCCTGCAGATTTGGCTGGTATCAAGGAAGGTGCAACAATCCTTTCTTTGAACGACATGGCAACTCCTGACATTATTGATGTGAATATGGAATTGGCTCGTTGCAAGGATATTATCAATGCAGAAGGATGTACACGTGAAGATAGTGCTCGTGCGTTAAATCTAACAGCAATTGTGATGCAGAAGGATGCAATAGTGCCTGATACCTTTACTCTGGCCTTGGGTTCCGATGTGGTGATGGGAGTTGTGTGGGATAATAGCCAATACCAGAATATTCCCACTATTCACCAGTCATTTACTTTCTTGGAGAGCATTCCTGCTGGTTTCAAATTGGCATGGGATACCTTATATGATTATGTTGTATCATTGAAGTATCTGTTCAATAAGGAAGGTGTACAGCAGGTAGGTTCTTTCTTGACCATTGGAAGTTTATTCCCCTCGGCATGGGATTGGCACGATTTCTGGGGATTGACAGCATTTATTAGCATTATCCTTGCGGTTATGAATATATTGCCTATTCCTGGTCTTGATGGTGGCCATATAGTATTGCTGTTATACGAAGGAATCTTCCGTCGTCAGCCTTCGCCCAAGGCAATGGAGATAATAGAAAAGATTGGATTGTTCTTGCTCTTTGGTTTGATGATTCTGGCCTTCAGTAATGATATTATGAGATTCTTCTTCTAGGTCGCTAGTGTATTCATTCACAAACAATAATTAAGTATGCATTTAATTTTATTTATAGGTATTGCTCTTTTAAGCTTTCTTGTTCAATGGAATCTGAAGAACAAGTTTGAGAAGTACGGTAAAGTCTTCTTGCCCAATAGAATGACAGGCAGAGATGTTGCCGTAAAGATGTTGCATGATAATGGTATATATGATGTTCGCGTGATAAGCACTCCAGGGCAATTGACCGACCATTATAATCCAGTGGATAAGACAGTCAACTTGAGCGAAGATGTTTACAACGATTGTTCTGTAGCAGCAGCTGCTGTTGCGGCTCATGAATGTGGACACGCCTTGCAGCATGCCAATGCTTACGCTCCCTTGAAGATGCGTAGCGCTATGGTGCCCGTAGTGAGTTTTGCTTCTAGTTGGATGCAATGGGTTCTTTTGATTGGCATCCTCACCATTGAGTCATTCCCACAAATTATGCTTGGAGGTATTATTCTATTTGCAATGACCACATTGTTTGCTTTCATTACTCTTCCCGTTGAAATCAACGCTAGTGTGAGAGCCTCTTCATGGTTGCAAAGAGCCGGCATTACTACTTACGAAACTCATCCTATGGTAAATGATGCTTTGCGTAGTGCTGCCTATACCTACGTGGCTGCAGCATTGGGTTCGTTGGCTACATTGGTGTATTATATCCTGATGTTCATGGGACGTAGCAGAGATTAATGATAACATAATAACCTTTTAATATTTTTATTTCAAATGAAAATCAAAACTTTTATCATCGGCTTATTTGCTTTGTCTTTGTGTGGCAATATCTATGCCAATGACAATGCTGAGCAGAAGGAGTTGGATGCTTTCCGCAAACAGCTCACAGAGACTTTGTCTAAGGAGAACGTAACTACTTGGACAATCCCCGCAGATTTAGAGCCTAATGCCAAGATGAATTTCTATCTAGGTACTAAGGGTGAGAAGCCTGAGAATGGTTATCCTGTATTCTTGTATTTGCATGGCTCTGGTCCAAGAAGTGCAGAATGGTCAACTGGCCTTCGCTTGGCTCAGCACTTCCAGGATGGTCCTTCTATGTATATCGTACCTCAGATACCTCAGGAGGGCGAATGGTACAGATGGTGGCAACGTGGCAAGCAATGGGCATGGGAGAGAATCCTAGGCATCCTTTTGTCTATGCCTGAGGTAGACAAGAGCCGCATCTATGTATTTGGTATCTCAGAGGGTGGTTATGGTAGTCAGCGTCTGGCTTCTTATTATGCCGACTTCTTTGCTGCTGCTGGTCCTATGGCTGGTGGTGAGCCTCTTATCAATGCTCCTGTGGAGAATATTGGTAACATTGGTTTTAGTTTCCTTACTGGCGACAAGGACCTAATGTTCTATCGTAACCTTTTGACTCGTACCACTGGTGAAAAGCTTGATAGCATGCAGGTATTATTCCCCAATGAATACAAGCATCGTGTAGAACTTATTCCCAATATGGGACATTCTATTGACTATACTCCCACAACTCCTTGGTTGGCTAAGTTTAAGCGCAATGCACAGCCTCGTCATTTCATTTGGGAAAACCTAGAGATGGATGGCAAGAAGCGTAACAATTTCTACAACCTTGAGGTTCTTTCTGAATATGACACCTATCGCACCCAGTATGAGTTTACTGCCAATGCAGACAATAGTATTGATATCAAGGTAGATGCAGTTAAGTACAATACCACATGGAAGGACCCTCGTTGGGGTATTGATATGCTTTTCAGCAAGAGCTATACTCCTGCCGAGCATGGTCAGTTGCGTGTTTATCTCTCTGACCAATTGGTTGACCTAAAGAAGAAGGTAACCATCCGCGTCAATGGCAAGCTGGTATTCAATGGCAAGGTTAAGGCTTCTAAGAAGACACTCAAGCAGGCTCAGCAACTATGGGGTGACCCAATGCGTAGCTTCAATCACGCCGTATTGCTAGAGTGGTAGTAGAAACGAATTCGCATAAACGAATTATAAGGAGAGGATGTTCCTGATAAAAGGGGACATTCTCTTTTTGTTTTGTTTATTAGCTTCCCGTATTGGAATTGCTTTTTTTGAGAGTTTAAAATGCTTTTTCGTGTGCAGAAAAGTTTTTCCGAAAAGTACCAGGTTTATTTCCAGGAATAGGAAAGTATTGACTGGGATTTGGAACTATTATTCTGACTCTTGGTTGCCATGTCTGCGTATGATAATTCCTTCTCTATACCCTAAAAATCCAGCAAAATGGGGCCTTGTGATGCATCAGACGTACTTTTTCTGAAAAAACTCGCATTAATGGATTGCATTTAGCTTGCTAATTTCGTAACTTTGCATGCTGTTTTAGAAAAGCAAGATTTTACAGACATGAAGTACGGATTTGATAACGACAAATACATTAGAATTCAGAGCGAGCATATCAAGGAGAGAATAGCTCAGTATCAGGGCAAGTTGTATCTGGAACTTGGTGGTAAGCTCTTTGATGACCATCATGCCAGTCGAGTGCTACCTGGCTTTGAACCAGATTCCAAACTAAGAATGCTTTCTCAATTGGCCTCTCAAGCGGAAATAGTAATCGTTATCAGTGCCGTAGACATTGAAAAGAACAAAGTGCGTCAAGACCTAGGTATTACCTACAATGAGGATGTGCTTCGCTTGAGAAACGAGTTTCAGATGTGCGGATTCATGGTGGGTAGTGTAGTGATTACTCACTTCAATGGACAAAGCTCCGCTGAAATATATCGCCGCCGTTTGGAGTCGCTCGGCATTAAAACCTATTACCATTACACCATTGAGGGATATCCCAATAATGTTGCATTGATTGATTCGGACGAAGGTTTTGGTAAGAATGATTTCGTGGAGACAAAGCGTCCTTTGGTGATAGTAACAGCACCAGGTCCTGGTTCAGGCAAGATGGCAGTATGTTTGTCTCAGCTTTACAATGAGCATAAACGTGGTGTCAATGCCGGTTATGCCAAGTTTGAGACATTCCCCGTTTGGAATCTTCCCCTGAAGCATCCAGTAAACATAGCTTACGAGGCTGCTACCGCCGACCTAAATGATGTTAACGAGATAGACCCATTCCATATGGAGGCCTACAATCAGGTGGCTATCAATTATAATCGCGATGTGGAAATTTTCCCCGTCCTAACTAGCATCTTTGATGGCATCTATGGTACATGCCCCTACAAGAGTCCTACAGATATGGGCGTGAATATGATTGGATACTGCATCTCTGACGATGATGTTTGTAGAGAGTCTGCCAAGCAGGAAATCATTCGCCGCTATTATACTGCTCTCAACAAGATGGCTTTGGGTGCTATGAACGAGACAGAGGTTAATAAGATTCGTCTTTTGATGCAACAGGCCCACATTTCTACCGACGACAGAGTAACAACCGTTGCCGCCAAGAAGCGTGCTCAGGAAACTA
The DNA here is from genome assembly GCA_017381015.1 of Bacteroidaceae bacterium. Classification (GTDB taxonomy): domain Bacteria; phylum Bacteroidota; class Bacteroidia; order Bacteroidales; family Bacteroidaceae; genus Physcousia. The sequence goes on along the minus strand of JAFOCV010000017.1, from coordinate 3,542 downwards.
ATGAGGAGTGCTCTGCTATCCAATTGAGCGATGGCACTATGATTACGGCTGGTAGTAGTGTGCTTTTGGGTACTTGTGCCAGCTTGCTACTCAATGCCTTGAAACATCTTGCAGGCATCGACCACTCTGTTAAACTGATATCACAAGACTTCATCGAACCTATACAAAAGACAAAGGTTGACTACCTGGGTGGCAACAATCCTCGCTTGCATATGGACGAAGTTCTCGTTGCTCTATCTGTTCTTTCTCTGAACGATGTCAATTGCCGTCGCGCGTTGGCCATGTTGCCCGAATTGAACGGCTTGCAGGCTCACGCTACCGTAATGCTCAGCCAGGTTGACCAGAAAATAATGAAGAAACTGGGTATTCTGCTTACATGCGACCCCGCAGCAAAGAAATAAGATGAAGGACCTCCCACGCGACCCATTTATGCTCATGAGTCTCATTAATATGAAACTTCGTGACTACTATCCTTCGCTAGATGCCCTGTGTGAGGATATGAATATAGAGAAGGAAGTGCTCACAACAACTCTGGGTAGCATAGGTATGGAGTACAACCCCGATACAAACAAGTTTTGGTAAGTTAGCAACATGAAAGAAACTAAAGTATTACTCATCACAGGATACCTGGGTAGCGGAAAAACTACCTTGCTCAACAAAATCCTTAATAACAATCAAGGTATACGTTTTGCTGTTATCGTCAATGATATTGGCGAGGTCAATATCGATGCAGATTTGATACAAAAGGGTGGAGTAGTTGACCAGCAGGATGATTCTTTGGTGGCTTTGCAAAATGGTTGTATCTGTTGCTCCTTGAAGATGGATTTGGTACTCCAGTTGCGCGACCTTATGGCTAGCGAGCGCTTTGATTACATCGTTATCGAAGCATCCGGTATTTGCGAGCCATCGCCTATTGCTCAAACCATTTGTGCTTATCAGCAATCATTGGATTTAAATACTTTCAACGAAGGTCCTATCACTCACATTCCAGTGCTGGACAATATTTGCTCTGTTGTTGATGCGCTTAGGATTAAGGATGAATTTGCTTGCGGTTTAGATTTTACCGGAAAGGTTCTCCCTCAGGAAGATATTGCCAATCTAGTTATTGAACAGATAGAATTCTGCAATACAATCCTTCTTAATAAGGCAGATGAGGTAACTCCAGAGGAATTAGGACGCATCAAGTCCATTCTGCATACCATTCAGCCACAAGCCGATATCATTACTTGCAATTATTGCGAAGTAGACTTCGGCCACTTGTTGAATACCTGTAAATTCGATTTTGAGTCCGTAGCAACCTCTGCCAAGTGGATAGAAGAACTGGATAAGCCTCATCACGAACATGAGGATGAACACGAACATCATCATCATTGTGAGCACGAGCACCATGGACACCATGAGCACGAGCATCACCACGATGAAGAAGATGAGTGCCCGCATTGCGGTCACCATCATCACGATGGAGAGCATTGCTCTTGTGGACATCATCATGACCATAATCATCCTCATGGAGATGAATACGGAATCAGTACCTGGGTTTTCTTTAGTAGAAAACCATTAAATCTTGGCAATTTCGACCATTTCGTGGCACGTCAATGGCCTAAGAGCATAGTTCGCGCCAAGGGTATGTGTTATTTCAAGGGCGAAGAGGAAATGTGCTATTTATTTGAGCAGGCAGGACGTCAGGTTTCGATGCATCAGACAGGACAATGGTATGCCACTATGCCTGAAGAGGAATTAAAACCAATACTTGCTCGCGACCAACGACTGCAAGAGGATTGGCATCCCATCTACGGAGACCGTATGCAGAAGATTGTATTCATAGGCATACACATGGATGTGGAAGACCTGCGTCAGAAGTTGGAAGCATGCCTTGAGGATTAACCTCCTTCTGTAATTATTAAAATAATAACTCCTACACATAAAAGATATGTTAGACTTTGTAAAGGAACATTATCTCATTGTTATTTGGGCAACTTTTGTTGTCTTTGTATATATTTTTACATTTCTCGACTATTCCTATTATAAAAACAATGTCAGAGAAAAGCTAAATAAAATGTACGAAGCACTCACAGAAGAGGTTTAAGTAGCTTCAATGTGTCAGAATGAAGAATCTTAAGCATGAATGTAAAAATAAATCATTCAGTTTGCTTGTTTATTAATTAGGTTCTTCGTACCTTTGCAGCCGCAATTGACTAAAGGTCAGTAAATAACAATCCTCATTTAGGAATAAAATTGAAATATATAATATAATTTATGACAAAGCAAGAACTTGTACGTGCAATTTCGCACGAAACTGGCGTAGACCAATCATCTGTATTGGCAACCGTTGAAGCTCTAATGGGCATCATCAAGGATACAATGTCTGAAGGCGAGAATGTTTATCTTCGCGGCTTCGGTACTTTCAATCTAAAGAAGCGTGCTGCTAAGACTGCTCGCAACATTACAAAGCAGGAAACACTTATCGTTCCCGAGCATTACATCCCTGCATTTAAACCATGTCCTGAATTCCTCAACATGGTAGCAGCAGTTAAGGAAGTAAAGGAATAATTAAGTATTCTAATATACAGCAAGTGGTTCTCCACTCTGTATTAGAAATCTGATAAACAAAGCAACTCATTTACGCCCATCAGTGCGCAAGTGAGTTGCTTTGTTTTGTGTTATGTATTCTTCTGGCGATAAATTGGGGCAGTAACTTTGCGCTTGTTACAACAAGAAAAAATATATCTCGTCCCCAAAAAATACAGAAAACGTAGGCGTATATCGGATGGTGACTCGGATATTATAAGCAAAAAAAATAAGGAGAAAAGTTATAAAACTTTCCTCCTTTCGAGTTGTACGCCTAATAGGACTCGAACCTACACGCATCGCTGCACCAGATCCTAAGTCTGGCGTGTCTACCAATTCCACCACAGGCGCAAGGTTTAAGACGGTGCAAAGGTAAGACTTTTTTTTGGATTGACAAATATATATCCATAAAAAAACAATATTTCCTGTCAAAAAGTGTGCTTTATTAGTAAAAGGAGGTTTTCGGGAGGTAAATTCAAGTCACTTTTCCCCTTTTATATATAAATATGTGTCTAATGAAGTTAGGTTCAATACGGTGTCTTTGTTCAATAGTAGCACTAAAATTATTTTCAGTTGATACAGTTTTCCTTTCTTATAGAAGACACTGCAATAAATTTCTCTAGACATTTCTAGTTTCCAAATTGACTTCTGAGACCTGGGAAATACTTTTTGTGCATTTGGGAGCGAGTTTCGGAGTGTGGAAAATGCAATTTAGGGGAGAGAATTCCATTCCCGAAGTGTTGGAAATGCAATTCAGAGGTCAAAAATCCATTCCCGGAGTCTGGGGAAAGCAATTCCGGATTGCGAAACCTATCCCTAAAGTTGTGGAATGTTGGCGCAAAATGCGAAACCATTCCGCAGAAATGAAAAGTCTAATCGCAAAATGCGCCGCATGCTTTTTTTCTGAAAAGTCTAATTTCCAACCCGGAATTGGACTTTTTATTTTTGAAAAGTCTAATCGCAAATTGCGCCGC
>JAFOCV010000146.1 GCA_017381015.1 Bacteroidaceae bacterium | reverse complement strand
TAGTTGGGAAGCCACCTCTATGCTCTGCATATAGCATGCGTCGAAGAGAATGAATTCCAGGTGGGGTAGGGTGGATATTGCAGACGTAAGGTCGGGTATGCTCATCCAGGTACCCGAGTTGGATGTCGAGTTCTTTTCGTTGTCCACGATTACCGACCTTGTTTCGTTAATCCAACCACTTCCATGGCTCCACAATACCAGAGAGTATTTCTTTGAAGGAAAATTGTTTACTATCTCCCTGAATATACTTTTCATTACGGCAGGGTCGGCACTGTTCACATCGCTGGTAAACTCCTTGAATGTGGAGAACTTATTCTTCGCCAGATGAAATATGGCGGGTTTCAATTGCGCATCTCTGTAAACCACTACCTGACAATCTTCTGGGATGTTGGCCAGTGCGGCCTTCATCTCTTCCATGTCGCCATACGACATTTGGTAGAGCGAGTTCTCGGCACCCATGTACACGATAACGGTATTGCCCATCAATTTTTCCTCGGGAAGAGGTAAATCTTCTTGACAAGAGTTGAGACATGCGGATGTCAAAATCATGCCAATGGTAAGTATGATGAATTGTATTTTCTTTTTCATAGGACGGCAAAGGTATGGAAAATTATTGAATTTCTGCGCTACTTTGTATAATAAAAGCCAATGTTTTTGCGTTTTAGTGTTATGCAATGGGCAGATAATATAAAAAGGATTAGGTTCATAATGATAACCATGGCGGTGGTACTCAGTGTGGCATCGCTGGTGATTAGTCACTATCTAGTGCGAGACTTGAAGCACGAGGAGATGGTGAGAATGAACATTTGGGCAGAGGCGATGCGCTCCTTCAGTGATGCCGATTCAAATGCCGATATGTCGTTGGTACTTAAGGTATTGAACAGTAATGCCACCATATCCGTAAAGGTGCTTGGCAGGGATGGTGATGTGCAGATGCTTCGCAATATGGAGGACGAGGCGGACGACCTGCCTTATTCTGTTCGCATCCATTTGTCGGAAAGCGACTGGCTTGATGTCTATTACGATGACTCGCTCCTGTTGAGAAGATTGGCCATGTGGCCCTACATTCAGTTTCTGGTGGTGACGGTATTTGTGCTAGTGGCCATATATGCCCTTAGAAGCAGTAGAAAGTCCGAACAAAACATGGTGTGGGTAGGTCTTACCAAGGAAACTGCCCATCAGCTTGGCACCCCTATTAGCAGTTTGATGGCTTGGGTGGAAGTCCTACGCGAAACCTATCCCAATGATACGCTTATCCCTGAGATGGGCAGGGACGTTACTCGTCTCCAGTTGATAGCCGAACGCTTCTCCAAGATAGGTTCTATGCCAGAGCTGAAGCAAACGGATTTGGCTCAGGTGGTACAGCATGTGGTAGATTATATTAAATGTAGAACCAGCAACAAGGTAGAGATAAGTGCGGATTTGCCCGAGGGAGAGATGCAAGTGCCCTTGTGTGCCCCTCTCTTTGAGTGGGTTATAGAAAATCTTTGCAAGAATGCCATCGATGCCATGGATAGCAAGGGCAGTATTACCATCACGGTGGCCAGAGAGGCATACCTTTATTCGATAGAGGTGGCAGATACGGGTAAGGGTATACCACAAAATCGTTGGAAATCCGTGTTCTTGCCGGGTTATACCACCAAGTCGAGAGGTTGGGGCTTAGGACTCTCCCTGGCCAAGAGAATAGTGGAGGAATACCACCGAGGAAGTATCTTTGTGAAGAGCAGCGACCCATCCGTTGGCACCGTCTTCAGAATAGAGATAAATGTATAAAGTTCACCACTGAAAAGCATTGAAATAGTGCTCAAAACACATGCAACTGACTATTTTTACGTGAAATAGCGAGAAAAAAAGTAGCAATATTCTTGTAATTCATTAAAAAGTCGTATCTTTGCACCCCGATGGATAAGATGGATAGCTATAAAGTAGATTTGAAAGGTATTTTGGATGATGCTGTGTCGCGTCACTGGGTACTGACAGACGACTTCTTCTCCGCTATTCATGGGCCAGAAATAGAAAGCGGACATGTAGACGTGGCACTGCGGGTGAAACGAACATCAGAGGCCTTCGACTTGGATTTCCAATACGAAGGAGTGGTGAAAGTGGAGTGCGACCGATGTCTGAGTCCTATGAATCAGCCTATCCATGGAGAATGTAGCCTCAGAGCTGTATTAGGCGAAGAGGATGATGACGATGGCGAGTTGCTAACCGTATCGGAGAATCACGGCATATTGGATTTGTCGTGGCATTTGTATGAAATGTTGGCATTGGAGATTCCTATCCGACATGTACATGAAGACGGAGAATGCAACGAACAAGTGCTCAAGCGCCTCAATGGTGAGGACAGAGAAAAGCAGGTCGACCCTCGGTGGGCTGCACTAGAACAATTGAAAACAAAAATTAATAATAAAGAATAAAAGAAAATGGCACATCCTAAAAGAAGACAGTCAAAGACTCGTACTCTCAAAAGAAGAACTCATGACAAGGCCGTAGCACCTGCATTGGCAGTATGCTCTAACTGCGGTGAATTCTATGTGTATCACACAGTATGCCCTTCTTGCGGTTACTACCGTGGCAAGTTGGCTATTGAGAAAGAGGCTTGATTAGATTTAGCCAAGTAAAGGGTCTTAAATATAGCCGTTAGAGCAGCTGCACTTTGTTGTGGGTACTCTACGGCTTTATTTTTTACCTTTTATTGTTCGCGCACGCGCGATAATGTTTAAACCAGTAAAACTAACCCTAAGAATGAAGACTATTAATGCCGTGATAACGGGTGTTGGTGGCTATGTGCCCGATTACATCCTGGACAACGAGGAAATGTCCACCATCGTGGAAACCAGTGATGAGTGGATAATGGAACGCATCGGTGTAAAGACACGACATATCCTTAAGCCCGAACAGGGCGCCGGCACCAGTTATATGATGATACGTGCCGTACAACAATTGTTGCGCAAGACGGGTGCAGAGCCCAATAGTGTAGAGTTGGTGATTTGTGCTACAACTACTCCCGACTATCATTTCCCCTCTACGGCTTCTATCGTGATAGAGGCATGCGAATTGAAGAATGCATTCGGATACGATATGGAAGCTGCCTGTGCAGGTTTCCTGTACGGTTTGGAAACGGCTGCATCCTACATCAGAGCAGGACGTTACAAGAGAGTAATCCTCTGTGGTGGTGACCACATGAGTTCGATGACCAACTATGCCGACCGCAATTCCTGTCCTATCTTTGGCGATGGAGCAGCTTGTGTGATGCTGGAGGCAACTACCGAGGAGCTGGGACTCATTGATGGTTTCTATCGCACCAATGGCATAGGTTTTGGCAACTTGCGCATGAAGGCTGGTGGCTCAGCCAAGATGCCTACTCACGAGTCGGTGGACAATAGTGAGCACACCATCTACCAAGAGGGCAGAGCCGTATACAAGCATGCCGTGCTCAATATGTCATCGGCAGTAAAGATAGTGGCAGGTCGTAATGACCTTGGTGCCGAGGATATAGATTGGTTGGTTCCTCATCAGGCAAATATCAATATCGAGGTTTCTGTGGCCAGTCGTGTGGGTTTGCCCGAAGACCGAGTGATGATAAACATTGACCACATGGCCAATACCTCGGGTGGCACTCTGCCCTTGTGCCTGTGGGAGTACGAGCCCCAATTGAAGAAGGGCGACAAGATTCTCTTCACCGCCTTCGGTGCAGGTTTCTCATGGGGAGCCAGTTATATGATATGGGGTTACGATGGTGCGCAAGAGGCCGCCAAGGAGCCCGCAGAATTCTACAAAGAGGGAGAAATCTCTCGCGAAGAATGGTATGCCAGACGTGCCAAGGCTCGTGCCCAGGAATAAGCACTTGCCCGATAGGATAAAAGGCTACGACAAAGGGTGATGACTCGCTCCTCCTCCCTCTTGGTAAAGGGTAATAAGGGTCACGTTACAAAGAAAAACAACAAACAATAATACAATCAGAAACAGAAACATGGAAGCTCCAAAACAAGTACACAAGGCAGGTTTTGTCAACATTGTGGGCAATCCCAATGTGGGCAAATCTACGCTGATGAATCTCTTGGTTGGCGAGCGTATCAGCATAGCTACGTTCAAGGCTCAAACCACTCGTCATCGCATCATGGGCATATTGAATACCCCCGAGATGCAGATATGCTTCTCCGACACCCCCGGTGTTTTGAAGCCCAACTACAAGTTGCAGGAGCAGATGCTTCAGTTCTCTGTTTCTGCTCTTCAGGATGCCGATGTATTGCTTTATGTCACTGATATGGTAGAAACTCCCGATAAGAATAGTGACTTTATCGAGAAGGTTCAGCACATGAACGTGCCCATCATCGTGATAATAAACAAGATTGACTTGAGCAATCCCTCCGAACTTCAAGCCAAGTTTGACGAATGGCACGAGATTCTGCCCAAGGCAGAGATAATGCCCATTTCGGCTTTGCACAAGTTTGGAGTCGACCAATTGCTCAATCGCATTAAGGAGTTGTTGCCCGAATCTCCTGCTTATTTCGACAAAGACCAATGGACAGACAAGCCCGCTCGCTTCTTTGTCAATGAGATTATCCGCGAGAAGGTGCTCCTCTATTATGACAAGGAGATACCATATAGTGTGGAGGTGGTAGTGGAGCAATTCAAGGAGAGCGAAAAGACCATTCATATCAATGCCGTCATCTACGTGGAGCGCGACTCGCAGAAGGGTATCATCATCGGCCACAAGGGTGTAGCGTTGAAGAAGGTGAGCACCGAAGCGCGCAAGTCATTGGAGAAGTTCTTTGGCAAGAGCATCTATCTGGAGATTTTTGTTAAGGTAGACAAGGATTGGCGCCAAAGCTCCAAGGCTATGAAGCAATACGGCTACGACCTTGATTAATGTAACACAAAAGAGAAATACACTTTATTAGATTTTAGAACGAAAAATACATATTCCATCTCTCAAGACTCGTTTCCTGACCTAGGAAACACACTTTCAGGACTTAGAAAATAGAATTTTGAGTAGCGGATAATGAAAGGAACAGATAAGATGTCAAATTTAGTTGCTATCGTAGGAAGACCCAATGTGGGTAAGAGCACTCTATTCAATAGATTGACTCAGACACGCCATGCCATTGTTAGTGATGAAGCTGGTACTACTCGTGACCGTCAGTATGGCAAGTGCGAGTGGGGAAAGAATGAATTCTCGGTTGTAGACACCGGTGGTTGGGTGGTAAATAGTGATGATATTTTCGAAGAAGAGATTCGCAAGCAGGTTCAGTTGGCTACCGACGAGTCAGATGTGATTCTTTTCCTTGTGGATGGCCATAATGGCGTTACCGACCTTGATGAGGCCGTTGCAGGTATACTTCGTCGCACCAAGAAACCCGTTATTCTGGTGTGCAACAAGGTGGATAACAACGAGGTTTACCTGGCTGCCGAGTTTTATGCTCTAGGCCTAGGCGACCCACAATGCATCAGTGCTGCCACAGGTAGCGGTACAGGTGATTTGCTCGACTTGATTATCAACACCTTGCCCAAGAATAGCGAAGAGGCTCACGAGGAGAATATCCCTCGTTTTGCCGTGGTAGGTCGCCCCAATGCCGGTAAGTCAAGCCTTATCAATGCCTTCATCGGTGAAGACCGCCATATCGTGACAGACATAGCAGGTACCACACGTGATAGCATCTATACTAGATACGACAAGTTTGGCTTCGACTTCTACCTCGTGGACACAGCAGGTATCCGTAAGAAGAACAAGGTCAATGAAGACCTCGAGTTCTATAGCGTGATGCGCTCTATCCGTGCCATTGAGAACTCTGACGTGTGCATTCTAATGATTGATGCCACTCGTGGTATCGAATCACAGGACATGAACATCTTCCAGTTGATTCAGAAGAACAATAAGTCGCTCGTGGTCGTAGTCAACAAGTGGGACTTGGTTGAAGACAAATCTACCATCGTACAGAAAACCTTCGAGCAGGCCATCCGCGAACGTATGGCTCCATTCACCGACTTCCCCATCATCTATGCCTCTGCCCTTACTAAGCAGCGCATCTTCAAGGTGTTGGAGACAGCCAAGGAGGTGTACGAGAATCGTCGTCGTCGTGTGAGCACTGGTCGTTTGAACGAGGAGATGCTTCCCCTTATCGAGGCATATCCCCCACCATCAATCAAGGGTAAGTACATCAAGATTAAGTACTGCTCTCAGATTCCAGACACACACGTGCCCACTTTCGTTTTCTATGCCAACTTGCCTCAGTACGTCAAGGAACCATACCGTCGTTTCTTGGAAAACAAGATACGCGAACGCTGGGACTTCACCGGTTGCCCCATCAACGTATTCATCCGACAGAAGTAAGCTAGGAGGAGAGCGTAGATGACAAAGCGAATCACCATATTGTTCCTCCTTGCATTGATTATCCAGGCATGCCGTCAGGAGCGCGACCTTTCGGAATTCTCTTCCGAGGGAGCACGCCATGCAGCCGAGCAGTTCTACTCTTGCTTGATTCAAGGCGAGGGCCAAGCCTATGTGGATAATATGCGCGAAGCCTCTTCTATGGATAGTTGCAAGTACAAGCAGTTCCTTGTACTCATGGAGCAGTTCCTTCATGATGAGCAACAAGTGCGTGGCGGTATTCTCTCGGCCAAGGCTACAGACGACAAGATTGTGGATAGCACCGCAATGGTTTATCTCGATGTCATGTTTGGCGATAGCACATCCGAGCGCATCATCCTCCCCGTGATTTACTCCGCTGGCAGATGGTGGATAAGATAGGACTCTGCTGAGCAATATATATAAACAAGGTATCTCAATTACACCATAGAGGTGGATGAGATACCTTGTTTGTTTATCACGTGTTTGTGGAAAATTTCTTTTTTAGAAATTCTAGTTTTTCTTGCTAGTTTTGAGAAGAGAATGTCTGAAAGACAGCTTTTTTATATAGGCACCGTTTGTAGAACTGCAAGAGCACCTTCACCTTTAGTGGGCACCATTTGTAGAACTGCAAGAGCATCTTTACCTTTTGTGGGCATCGTTTGTAGAACTACAAAGGCACCTTTACCTTTAGTGAGCATCGTTTGTAGAACTACAAAGGCACCTTTACCTTTAGTGAGCATCGTTTGTAGAACTGCAAGAGCACCTTTACCTTTAGTGAGCATCGTTTGGAGAACTGCAAGAGCACCTTTACCTTTAGTGAGCACCGTTTGTAGAACTACAAGAGTGCCTTCACCTTTTGTGCCCCTTCGTTTGTAGAGCTACAAAGGGAGTTTTCTTTTGGTTCTTACACTTTTAAGAAAATTTTGTGCTTGTACAGGAAGTAGAGGAACAACCACCACACCAGTACATAAATCGCCCAATATGCTAGAGAATAGTAATTTTCGGGCACCAGGCCAAGCACACCACCGAAGATGGTTTTCACTGGTTTCTGAGCATCCAGGAAATGTTGGGCCAAATAGATGGTGATGGAATTCATGCCCACTACACGGAAGAAGAGGGTCCATCTGCGCCATTGCATGACATCCACTATCCAATAGAATGTGGCAAAGAGTGCCATGGACAGACCTCCAGCTACCAGTACAAAGGAACTAGTCCAAAGGTTCTTATTAACAGGAAGAATTGGGTTCCATGCCCATCCCAAGGCAAAGAGAGTCAAGCCAGTGACCATCAACAAGGCGCTTTTCTTATGACCTCCCATCTTGGCAGAGCGGATGTATTCGCCCGTCATTATACCCATCATTGCGGTAACTACGGCAGGTAGGGTGGATAGCAATCCCTCTGGGTCGTGAATGCCCAGATATGCTTTGCCAGGCAGAAACATTCGGTCTATATAGCCAACTATGCTTCCTTCCATTGAGAAAGAGGAAGCATCGGGGTAATCAGGTGCAGAGAGAAGAGCAAGCATTGCCCAATATATCATCAGTATGCAGGTACTCAGGGCCAGGCACACCTTGCGCGAAGTCCACATATATAGCAGTGATGCCAGCATCCATGCCGTACCTATGCGCCCAAGTACGCTGGCATAGCGGAGGTTTTCGAAATCAAGGTCCAGCAATCCGTTGTACACAAGGCCCAGAAAAACTAGCGTGAGTCCTCGGCGTACCACCTTCCAGGAAACCAGCTTCTTGTCAGCCCCCATGTCCAGGCTTTTGCTCAGAGAGAAAGGAAATGAAATACCAGCAATGAAGAGGAACAGGGGAAAGATGAGGTCGTAGAAGGCAAAACCATTCCATGATACGTGCTCCATCTGTTCGCCCCACTTGGCCAGTAGTGTGCCAGGAAACATGCCTCCCAGGCACATGAAGAAGGCGTCTGCCCCCATAATGAAAAGCATGTCAAAACCTCGCAAGGTGTCCAGCGATAGCAGACGCGAAGGTGTGTCAGATGTGTGATTTATTTGTTTCATGGTGTAAGGTGATGCAAGTACAGGCAAGGCCTCCTTGCCCTGGACGACTATTCTCTGGCAAGGTTGGTGTAGGTTGAAGCCCTTTGAGGAAGGTAATTACTTGTTGGCGTCTCTTACCTTGCGGAGCATGTCGCTGGCAAAGATGAAGGAGGTGAGGCGTTCGTTGGTGGACGACATTACGTCGTGCTTGGTGCCCGTCCATTCCAGTTCGCCTTCGTATATATATATAATGTGCTCACCAATGCCCATGACCGAGTTCATATCGTGAGTGTTGATGATGGTGGTCATGTTGTATTCCTGGGTGATGCCATGTATTAGGTCGTCTATCACGAGCGATGTCTTGGGGTCCAGACCCGAGTTGGGTTCATCGCAGAAGAGATATTTGGGGTTCAATGCTATGGCACGAGCTATGGCTACACGCTTTTGCATACCGCCTGATATCTCGCCGGGGAATTTTTCCTCGGCGCCCTTTAGGTTGACGCGCTCCAGACAGAACTTGGCTCTCTTGATGCGGTCCTCTCTGTTCATGTCTGAGAACATATCCAAGGGGAACATCACATTCTCCAGCACCGACATGGAGTCGAACAAGGCTGCTGCCTGGAATATCATACCCATTTCGCGGCGTAGCATGACACGCTCCTTCTGGGTCATGCGCACAAAGTCGCGACCATCGTATAGTATCTGACCCTGCTCGGGGGTGAAGAGTCCCACGATGTTTTTCATCAATACGGTCTTTCCCGAACCCGATTGTCCGATAATAAGGTTGGTCTTGCCATCAGCAAACTGGGTGCTGATACCTTTCAAAACTTCCTTGTCTCCAAAGGATTTGTGTAGGTTTACTAGTTCTATCATGCGAGCAATTGAGTTAGGAATATGTCAGCAAAAAGTATGAGCATGCTGCTGCTCACCACGGCATTGGTGCTAGCCTTGCCCACATCGAACGAGCCGCCCTCCACAAAGTAGCCATGGAAACTACTTACCGATGAGATGATAAAGGCAAACACGATGCTCTTTATTATACTGGCAAAGACGTACCATTGATTGAAATCGTATTGTATACCCACCGTCAGGTCTTCCACCGATATCACACCAGCACAAGCGGTGGTGTATGCTCCCACAAGACCAAAGACGATGCTGAATATTACCAGCATGGGTATCATGGTTACCAAGCCGGCTATCTTTGGCAGGATGATGAAACTGGCCGAGTTGATGCCCATTATCTCCAGAGCATCTATCTGCTGGGTCACTCTCATTGTGCCTATCTCGGAGGCTATGTTGGAGCCCACCTTGCCAGCCAGAATGAGACACATGATGCTGGAGGAGAACTCCAGAAGCATAATCTCGCGGGTGGTGTAACCCGTCACCATCGTTGGCATCCACGAAGATGCAATATTCAATTTAATCTGAATGCAGATTACTGCACCAATGAAGAATGATATCAGCAGGACGATGCCAATACTGTCCACGCCCAGGGTGCTCATCTCCTTGATGTATTGCTTGAAAAACATGCGCCATCTTTCGGGCAATGACATTACCCTTTGCATGAGGCACAGATACTTGCCAAACTTGGTTATTGATTTGATTAAAAACATACTTCTGCTATTTGTGCATGCAAAGTTACACTTTTTTAATTGATTTAATTGAAGAATGTGGTAGGAATGAGGAAAATATATTGTAAATTTGTCCCCATGATTGAAAATCAGAAAACTCAGGACAGGCTAGAACTCCGTAGTGAGGGGCTAGTGAAAGTGTATGGCAAGCGTACTGTGGTGAACAATGTATCGTTTGATGTGCACCAGGGCGAGATAGTTGGTTTGCTTGGTCCCAATGGTGCCGGCAAGACCACCAGTTTCTATATGACCACGGGTCTTGTGGTGCCCAATGCCGGTCATATATGGTTGGGCAATGAGGAAATCACCATGGACCCCGTCTACAAGCGTGCACGCAAGGGCATCGGATATCTGGCTCAGGAAGCCTCCGTATTTCGCAAGATGAGCGTGGAAGACAATATTGCCTCTGTGCTGGAGATGACGGGCAAGCCCAAGGACTATCAGCGCGAGAAGTTGGAGAGCCTCATAGCAGAGTTTCGCCTTCAGAAGGTGCGCAAGAACCTAGGCGACCAACTGTCGGGTGGCGAGCGCCGACGCACCGAGATAGCACGCTGTCTGGCCATCGACCCCAAGTTCATCATGCTTGACGAACCCTTTGCTGGTGTGGACCCCATTGCCGTGGAAGATATCCAGTATATCGTGTGGAAACTAAAGCAGAAGAACATCGGCGTGCTCATCACCGACCACAATGTGGAGGAAACACTCTGTATCACCGACCGTGCCTACCTCCTCTTCGAAGGTCAAATCCTTTTCCACGGCACGCCCGAGGAATTGTCGCAAAACCCCGTTGTACTGGACAAGTACCTCACACATTCCTTCAAGCTCCGCAAGAAGGACTTCCAGAAGATAGACGAGATACGAAGCCAGCAACAGGAATGATTCCCCCTGCCAGAACGTTTCGTTCCTCACTCCCTTTTTTTATTCAAGACAAACACAACCTATTTAAGAGTAATACAACAATGGAAAAGAAAACAACATTCTTGCACACAGCCTTTGCGCTCTTGCTTGCAGTTTGCTTTGCATCATGTTCTAGCGACGAATCAAAGTTTCCTGCCATTCAGCCCAACCTCCCCGGCAATGGTCAGACCTTTGTCAAGAAAATCGTTCACAGCGGTAATATCCAGGGATGCTACGATTGGGAATTTATCTACAACGATACCCGTCTGTTCAAGGCCGTAGGCACTCTCTATAATCCCAAGAATATCTCGGTACAGTACACCAGCCAGCTCACCTATGCTCACGACTCGGTGTCTATTCGCAATTCGGGCACTCTCCCCATGAGCGTCATCCTCAATGCCGACAATCTGGTGGAGCGCCTCTTTGTCAACAAGGACGAGTATCGTTTCGTCTATGAAGACCGCCGCCTGGTGTCATGGCAGAAGACCATCAAGGACTACAACTTCGGTGCTGATGCCATGCATGCTCGTGGTGTGATAGAGTATGAGGATGGCGACATCGCTTGCGTGACATATTATGAAAACAATGATGCCCCCATCTATTATCGTTGCACTCCCTCTGCATTCTATAATACCACGGGTCTCTTCCCCGAGACACTTTCCAAGCAGATGGGTTGTTTCGGTTTCGAACATCTATACTATGCAGGCCTTATGGGCAGAGGCACCAAGCACCTGGTGCAAACCATCCTGGTGGATTATGCCGATGAGGCCAGGGAGGAAGACTATCGCATAGACTTCAGCTATTCTACCAACAAGGAAGACCACGTGCAGCTCTGCACCTTTATCCTCGATGGCGAAGCCGTCTCTGTCAATTATGGATATTGATTAGGGTTGCATCCCCAAAGGTAATAAGAAGAATAACACAGCACCCTCTGATGGATAAATACCGTCAGAGGGTGTTTTGCTAGCTCGGAGAGGGGTCGCCGAGCTACTTTTGGATTTAAAAACAGGTCGGCGAGGGGTCGCCGCATATCCTGACTTCGTCAATGCGCCATCCAATGTCACATATCAAAATGGTCAACTGTCTAATTTACAGTACAAACTATTTGATGGCAGAAGATAGTAATGTAGTTAGGAAACTAATAGAAGAGGGTGTAAAAACGTGAATATCGCGATATTTGGGGTCGCCACCGTGGTAGCTGGGGTGAATATCGCGATATTTTGGGTCGCCACCATGGTAGTTGGGATGAATATCGCGATATTTTGGGTCGCCACCATGGTAGCCGGGGTGAATATCGCGATATTTTGGGTCGCCACCGTGGTAGCCGGGGTGAATATCGCGATATTTTGGGTCGCCACCGTGGTAGCCGGGATGAATATCGCGATATTTTGGGTCGCCACCATGGTAGCCGGGGTGAATATCGCGATATTTTGGGTCGCCACCGTGGTAGCCGAGGTGAATATCGCGATATTTCCTGACTTCGTCAATGCAAGAGTTTTTATTGTCAAATGTTTTTCTGTCAAAAAGAGTGTTTTGGTGAAGAAACTCCCATGTTCTGGTAATCTAACTCTTATTGTGGTAATTGTTTTTGCTGCCTCAAGTACTTGATCCTTCTTGCCTTTTCACAGAGTAGTTCTATTTCACTCTCTAACGATGAACATCCAAAAGATTTGATTTCTTTATATTTTCCACCGTTTTTACTGACGACAACAACACTAATTGTTCCCGACCTATTATGTTTCTTTCGTATATACATAGTACAAAAGTACACTTTTTTATGCTTGCGCCACCCAAAACCACCCAATAAATTGTCGTAACTAGCTGAAAAGCAATAAGCGCCATAATGTTGTAGCAAAAAGTGATGAAGTCAGGAAACAGGTCGGTGAGGGGTCGCCGCAGCTTGTCAGGTTTTATAAATGTGGTCCAAGCGTATGTATGATGGTGTGCGTGTCTAAAAAGGAGAATAGGAAGAAAACATCACGTCTTCCTCCTATTCTAGGTTAGTCCACCTCCTAATTATCACAACCGAGAGAGCGGCTCAATATGTTATTACATCTAAAAAACATCCACGTTTATTCTGTCTTGATACTCTCCACTGGATTGCGGCGTGCCACACCTAATGTTTGCCAAATGATAGAAACTATAGAGAGTGCTATGGTTATAACTATTGCCAGAACGAATAACCACCATGGGAAGTCTATCCTGTTAGCAAATAATTCCTGGTACTTTTCCCAAATCTTCAATACCAATGGCAATGACAGAATGCTGGCCAGCAGTGATAGCAGGATGAAGGGACGTGCCAAATGCCATGAAGCATTCATCACCGTGGCACCCATCACCTTGCGCAGAGCTATCTGCTTGCTCTGCTGCTCGGTGTAACTGATGGACATGGCAAAGAGGCCAAGGGCAGAAATTAGCACCGAGATGAACATGAAGCACAGTACCATGGTAAACAAGTCTTTCAACGCGTTCAGAGGTTTTGACAGAGCCTCGTCCACGGTGTTGATATCGAAATCTTTTTCCAATCCCACAGTTTCCTTGGTTACGGCACGGCATGTAGCCTGTATCCGTTGCTTGCTTCTCTCCACATCTTTCAGTCCCTCGTCGCTGAGTTCTATCAGCATGTACATGGCACGATTGACGGTCATCATCACCTCTATGATATTGTGACCATCTTCCATGGAGTTGCCATTTACGGGGTCGAAGGAGCGATAGTCCTTGATTACTCCGCAGACGGGATAGCATGCAGTACCCTCTATCTGTCCACCCACATTCGGATTGACGGCACTGATTCCGTATCTGTCACGTGTATCCTCTGTTATCCAGTGCTTATCGTTGTCAGGCTCGCAATATTTCTCCACTACCTCAAATCCAAGCATGCTCATGCAAGTGGTATCTATAGAGGAATAAAACACCCACGAACTGACTGATTCCTCGCCTTCGCCCTTTTCCTGCACACCATTGGTCTGGCAATTCCATGGCAAATTAGTTGCCCAACCAATACGTTTCACCTCTGGCATAGCTAAAAGTCGGTCGTAAATGGGACGTAGTTGTTCCACATATATAGAATAGGAGTAGGTAGTCAGCTGCACCAATCCCTTTGTGCGATAACCCATGGGCAGTGTTGCCAGATGGTGCATCTGTGCCACCATCAGCAGGGCAATGGCTATAAGAGTGGCACTGATGGTGTTTTGGATAAGGATAAACACACGGCTCAGGCGCATCTTGCTCTGAAAGCGGAATGAACCCTTCACCACATCAATAGGTTTAAAGCGTGATACGATGAATGCTGGAATAGAACCTGCCAGGAATGATACAATCAGCAAAAGAGCTATGGCTACGACTACCGAGAATAGGTCTGAGAAGATATATAACTGGGCATCCAGCAATTGCTCAAACCATGGTCGCGCTATCAGTGCCACCATACATCCAAACACAAAACAGATGCTGGTAAAGGCGAGCGACTCCATCATATTGCGCCATACTACCTTGCCCATCATATCGCCCAGCAGGCGGCGCATTGCTATTTCCTTGGCACGCTTGCCCAGGAGGGCCGTGGTGAGATTGATATAATTGAATACTGCGCTAAACAATAGTACCAAGGCCACGCTAACCAGTATCCACACCAAATCTACCATGCCACTGCGTAACTCTCTGCCTCTTGCCACAGTGGAGAAGTAAATTTCACTCAGGGGAGTCAGGGAAACACCGCTCAGTCTGGACTCGTCACTAGCCTCTGGTTTATAAAAACTACTCCACAGCTCCATGTACTTATCCTGCAAAGCCTTTTTGGTGTCTTCTATGGATGCTCCTTCATTCAGAGTCACAAAGGTGTAGATGGTGCCGAAATTATCCAACCACGCACGGCTTTGTTCCTCTACACTCATGGAGAAGAATATCTCCGTGGGTTCGAAGATATCGTCGGCTCCAAAGTCCTCCACCACGCCCACAATGGTTAGGGCCTCGTTCTGCACCGGCTGGGTGATGGTCTTGCCAATGGGATTCTCATTGCCAAAGGCTCTTTTAGCAAACTCCTCGCTAATGAGTATGTCTGTGGTAGAAGCGAGCACCCTATCCTTGTCACAACCACGTAGATTGTAATCAAAATAGTGAAAGAAAGTAGTATCGATAGCCATCGCATTGGTAGCAAAACTATTTTCGCCTACGATGACATCACATGAACGTATACTACCCACGCGAGTATATCCCTTAATCTGAGGAATCTTTGGACAAATTTCGGGACCACTACCCACAGTCAATGGCATCAGACCACTGAAGCCCATTGCATAGAGTTTGTCCGACATGGGTTGAGTCTTACCCACCATATACTCTGTGCGAGCGTATGATGCCAGCAGTATCACAAAGCCCAGTGCCACGCTCAGACCGAAGGCCTGTATGGCGGTGTATAGCTTGTTGCGCTTTAGAAAAACGAAATATGATTTCATACTCTAAGTAAGTTTTTGGGTAGATGATTAGATGGCCAACTCGTTCACCACAGCACCGTCCAGCATGTTGATGGTGCGCAGGGCATAGGCAGCGTCACGATTGGAGTGTGTCACCATCACCACGGTGGTACCCTCTTGATTCAGTTCCTTGAGCAGTTCCATTATCTCCTTGCCGTTCTTTGAGTCCAGGTTACCCGTTGGCTCATCGGCAAGTATCATCTTGGGATGCCCCACAATGGCACGAGCAATGGCCACACGCTGCTGCTGAC
>JAFOCV010000145.1 GCA_017381015.1 Bacteroidaceae bacterium | reverse complement strand
TAGCATTGCCAGCGAAGAGCAAAGTATCAACGAAATATTGACGAACACCCTGGTGCAATCACAAGCAGACAAGGATGGTGAGGTAAGCTACATTCCATTGGACAGGCTGGTGAAGGTGGTTCCATCGGAAGACCTGAAAAGCATTACGGCTGGAAAGGACGGCGAATATATCCCCATCAGTTTCTTTGATATTGAAAATGCACCCCAACTAATGAACGACATTAGGATGGCGGTAAGAGAGACAGGAGGCTGGGAGGTGGACTTCTCTGGCAGCTTTTTCTCCAACAAGAAGATGATAGGTGAACTGACAGTTATCCTGTTTGTCTCCATCCTGCTGATGTACTTCATCCTCTGCGCCCAGTTCGAAAGTTTCCTCCAGCCGTTGATTGTCTTGGTAGAAATACCCATTGATGTAGCCTTTGCTCTGGCATCCTTGTGGCTCTTCGGTCATACGCTCAACCTTATGTCGGCCATTGGTATCATAGTAACCTGTGGCATTGTGGTGAACGACTCTATTCTGAAGATTGACTCCATCAACGAATTGCGCAAGGCTGGCACTCCGCTTATGCAGGCAATACATACGGCTGGAATCAGGCGCTTGCGCCCCATAGTGATGACCTCGCTCACAACCATTATGGCTATGGTGCCTCTGCTCTTCTCGAGCGATATGGGATCTGAATTGCAGAGACCTTTGGCAATAGCCATGATAGGCTCAATGCTATTGGGTACACTGGTGAGCCTGTTTATCATCCCGCTAATCTATTGGTTTATCTACAGAAGAAAAGAATCTACAATATGAAAAGGTTAACAACAACTATATGCCTATTCACGTCATTGCTCTTAGGTTATGCACAACATACGGTGAGGCTGAACCTCGCCAAAACCATAGAGTTGGCCAACGAGAGTTCGCTTGCGGCATTCCGCCACAAAAATATGTACCAGTCCAGCTATTGGGAATATCGAACATACAAGGCCAACCGTCTGCCCAGTCTCACACTGGACTTGATGCCGGCACAATACTATCGCTACATTACACAGCGATATGATTCTGATAGCGACACGGATGTGTATAGACTGCAACAAATGTTCTGTGCCAGCGGAGGACTGAGCATCCACCAGAACTTTGACTGGTTGGGCGGTACATTCTATATTGATTCCAATCTGGAATATATGCGCAATTTTGGAGAAACAAAGTCCACACAGTTCTCCAGCATACCATTACGCATAGGCTACTCGCAGAGTTTGATTGGCTACAATGCCTTCCGTTGGGAGAGAAAAATAGAACCCTTGAAATTTGAGAGAGCGAAGAAGGAGTTCATCTACAACACCGAGGTTCTTTCGCAGGAGGCCGTCAGGCATTTCTTCAATCTGGCTATGGCACAGGCCGACCATAGATTGGCAAAGGAGAATATGACATCTACCGACACTCTGTATAAAATCGGGCTGGAGCGTCAGAAGATAGCCGCCATATCACAGGCAGACCTGCTAACTTTGCAATTGGACAGGGTGAATGCACAAAACACACTGGAGAACGCGCAGATGGTCTTAAAGCGTGCCACATTTGCCTTGGCCCTCTTCTTGAACATGGATAAGGATACTAAAATAGAAATTGACCTGCCAGGACGACCGCACGATATATCCATACCCGTAGAAGAGGCGTTGGAGATGGCAAAGACCAACAATCCGCAATACCTGCATCAAAGACAGAACGTACTGGAGGCGGAAAGGAATGTGAACAAGACCAGAGTGGAGTCGCGCTTGAATGCCAGTGTGAATGCCAGCATTGGATTCAATCAGGTGGCAGAAACATTCAAGGGCGCGTATTCCAATCCATTGCATCAGGAACTCGTGAGCGTAAGCATCTCCATTCCTTTGGTGGATTGGGGTGTCAGGAAAGGCAAATACAATATGGCAAAAAATAATTTGAATGTAGCAAAGATTGCTGCCAGACAGGAAGAGATAAATCTGGAAGAAGAGGTAAGTATGACAATTAACGACTTCATCATACAAAAACGTATGATTGCCAGTGCCGAAGAGGCTTGGGAACTGGCAGAAATTGCCTACAACCAGACCAAGAAGCGCTTTATAATAGGCAAGGCAGATGTAAGCAGTCTCACTCTCTCGCTCGCCCGTCAACAGGAGGCACAGAAAAACTATATCTCTTCACTACAGAACTACTGGCTGAATTACTACAAGATACGCCAACTGACCTTGCACGACTTTGCCACTGGCATATCGCTTGCAGACAGATTTGACTTTGATAATGGCAAGTACAGATGAAAACGGGAAAGTCAAAACAGAAAACGGAAAGGGGACTTGCGAGCTTCACCATAATAATTGCATTCCTTTGCCTCTCATTAGTGGGATTGGCTTTGATGCCTATGCTTTCGGTGAAGTTATCGCCTTCGCGCACATTGCAATCACTGAGTATTTCGTATAGCATGCCCGGCAATTCGTCGCGCATCATTGAGGCTGAGGTGACAAGCAGGCTGGAGGCTATGCTAAGCCGTGTGGAGGGTGTGAAAAGGATACATTCCACTTCCGACAACGGTAGCGGAAGTATCACTCTGGACATGGACAAACGCGCCGATATGGATGCCGTGCGCTTTGAGGTGTCTACAATCGTGCGCCAGATATGGCCACAGTTGCCAAAGGGGGTGAGTTATCCGCAGATATGGACAAGCCGTTCAAACGATAAGGCTTCGCGTCCTTTTATGTCCTACACACTTAACGCTCCAGCTTCGCCCATACTGATAATGCGATATGCCGAGGACCACATCAAACCGGTGCTTGGGCAATTGAAGGGTGTACAAAGTGTTGAACTCTCGGGTGCAACGCCTATGCAGTGGCAACTGGAGTACGACAATATGCAATTGGCAAGCCTTGGCATCGGTATGAATGACATTCTAACGGCCATTCAAGAGCATTACGGGAAGGAGTTTCTGGGAATATGTCCAATGGAGAAAGGAACAGAAGGCAGAGAGTGGATACGGTTGCTTCGCACATCTGTGGAAGGGGAAACGGGGTTCCATCCGGAAAGGATTCTACTGAAGACAGCAGACGGAAGTATAATTGGTCTGGACAAGCTCATCAAGGTAAGGCATATAGAGGCAGAGCCCACAGGGTATTATCGCATTAACGGTTTGAACTCCATCTACCTGAACATTACTGCCCAGGAAAGTGCAAACCAGTTGGAACTTGGCAAAGAAGTAAGGCAGAAGATGGCAGAGTTGGAACATAATATGCCGAAGGGATATGAGGTGCATAGCGGTTATGACGCTACGGAGTACATCAGTCAGGAACTGGACAAGATATATTTCCGCACAGGGTTGACGATACTAATATTGCTGGCATTTGTATTACTGGTAACGAGGAGCATGCGCTATCTGATGCTGATAACGGCAAGTCTGTCGGTCAATCTGGCAATAGCATTCATCCTCTATTATGCCTTGGAAGTGGAGATGCAGCTTTATTCCTTAGCTGGCATTACAATTTCGCTGAATCTAGTGATAGACAACATCATTGTGATGGCTGACCACATCAGACACCGCCACAACCTGAAGGCTTTTCTTGCAATACTGGCTGCCACGTTGACAACGGTAGGTGCACTGGGGATTGTCTTCTTTCTGGAAGAAAGGATGAGGCTGGAGCTGCAAGACTTTGCCGCAGTGGTCATCATCAATCTGGTGGTGTCCCTGCTGGTGGCACTATTCTTTGTTCCTGCCCTGATGGAGAAAAGCGGAATGCTGATGTATAAACAGAAGACATCTGCATATAGGTTCAGGCGCATCCTCTGTGTATGCAACCACATGTATTTAGGTATTATTGGATGGCTTGGCAGGTATCGTGTAGTGGCTTGCTGCATGTTGATATTGGCCTTCGGACTGCCAGTGTTCCTTATGCCTGAGAGAATGAACGAGGAAGACGGTATGCTTGCCATATATTATAATAAGGTATTTGGCAATGCCGTCTACCAAGAGAAGATAAGACCCATTGTGGACAAGGCTTTGGGAGGCACCCTGCGCTTGTTTGTAGAGGATGTGTACACTGGCAGTTATTTCAATCGCGAGGAAGGAGAACCAGTTCTTTCCGTTTATGCATCTCTTCCCAACGGCAATACTTTAGAACAGATGAATACGCTGATAAAGAAGATGGAGTCGTATCTGAGCAAGTTCAGCGAAATCAGGCAATTCCAGACTTCCATATATAATTCCCGCCACGCTACCATACAAATCTATTTTGAGAAGGAGTACCAAACAGGAACCTTTCCTTACACACTGAAGTCCGAGATAATAAGCAAAGCCTTACAACTGGGTGGTGGCAGTTGGAGTGTATACGGCTTGAAGGAGCAGGGGTTCAGCAACGAAGTGCACAAAACGGCAGGAACATTCCGTGTGAAGATGAACGGTTACAACTACGACGAACTCTCCCATTGGGGAGAAAGGCTAAAGGAAAGACTGCTTGAACATAGACGAATAAAGGAGGTAACAATAGGGGCGGAGTTCTCCTTTTGGAAGGATGATTACAGCGAGTTCTATCTAGACATGAACAAGGAGCTGTTGGCAAGGCAGAATATCAGCAGCACACAACTATTTACTGCCCTTAACTCTGTCTTCGGAAAAGACATTTCGTGTGGCAACATCATTTTTGAGAATCATCTGGAAGCACTGATATTGAACTCGCATCAAGGGAAGGAATACGATGTATGGAGTCTGGCCAATGTGCCTGTCCACATCAATGGCAAGCCCTATAAACTTGCCGATTTTGCATCTATCAAAAAGGGGACGTCTGCACAGAAAATCGTTAAGGAAGACCAGCAGTATCAACTTTGTCTGCAATACAACTACATCGGTTCTGCCAGTGCAGGTCAGCGCCTGCTGAAAAAAGACTTGGAACAAATACGACAGGAAATGCCGATGGGATACACAGTAGAAATAGAACAAGCCAACTATTCCTGGGGAAAGAAGGAAAACAAGCAATACGGACTTCTGCTGACCGTCATTGCAATAATATTCTTCATCACAAGCATCCTGTTCAACTCGCTTCGCCAACCTTTGGCCATAATCCTCGTAATCCCGATATCCTATATTGGTGTGTTCCTTACCTTCTATCTCTTTGATTTGAATTTCGACCAAGGAGGATTTGGCTCCTTGGTACTTCTGTGCGGTATCACCGTAAATGCCAGTATCTACATATTGAACGAATACAATAATCTGTGTCAACGTTCTCCTAGGCAGACACCAGTACGCTGCTATGTCAAGGCATGCAATGCCAAGATTATCCCCATCCTGCTTACGGTCTTGTCCACCATCCTTGGTTTCATCCCCTTTATGGTAGGTACAGACAAGACCGCATTCTGGTTTCCCTTGGCAGCAGGTACAATTGGCGGATTGATAATGTCATTGCTCGGAGTCTTCCTTTTCCTGCCTCTGTATTCCTTACCAGATAACAAGAACATTTAATAGCTATCTTAATACCACCAAGTAACTCTATATTACAAAGAATAAATTCTCTCCCCTAACACAAGCAGTTGGAGCTATACTGTAAGAATTTGAATAATATAAGAAAAAGTAACTGCCTTTTCTTAAAGTTCTTTTGCGGCAACGGAATGTGAAAATCCGGTAATTTCCATGTAGTCCTTCACTTTCATTGCTCCATGTAATCAGGCAACTCCTGTTTGATGTATCTTGCCATATTCCTCAATGTATTAGTTTATAGATAATTTGTAACAACCGATTACAAATATAATAAGAATGGGGAGCAAAAGCAAGAAAAACGTGATTTATTTAATATATTAAATATTGTGGAGCAATGTACTAAACATTGGAGACGAATATCCTAAGTATTGAGTACAATTGTACTAAACATTGAGTACATTTTTGCAAACGTGCTTTTCAATGGTTTATTTCCTTGTCCTAACACTTTTAATAAGTATAGCATAACGTTTAAGACCTTGTACTTTTCCTCATGTAACACATGCCTCATCACTCCACCCGCCTACGATTTATTAAGATGCCTTAAAAGCAATTACACTCAAAGCATCTATTTTCTCTTCCCCTTTCTCTTTGTTTTGTATAATAATTTTGTTGAGAAATATGTTAACAAGAATACCGTTGCTCTCTGCAAGAAGACAAGGGGGGGACAGTACCAAGTGGCAGCCCCTCCCTTCGTAGTATATAGGAATCTCATCTATCCGTGAGGTACCGGCATGCCAAGTCTCTCTTCTGGAGATTCATTTCAGTCGCATATCTTGAACTATATTCATTTTATGCGTTTTATTAACTCTATTTTGTAATACTTTTAATTATAGTTTTAACGTACCCTCTATAGCTTGTTTCACTACTATTTTTGCTCCGCCCTCAATAATTCTTAAAAACTTATAGCTTGCAAGCATATTATTTAGTGCTCCTGCTGCGACCAACAAAGTATTTTGTAATTGCGTAATAGACATATCCTCTACAACTTTACTTGGAACAACAGTTAAAAAGCAGTTATGAGGCGTAAACTGAACGAGATCTGGATACTTATTTGTTATGTAACTATTACAAGTCTTCAACTCTTCCGCATTAGCACGTAACACCGCATTAAATATACGCTGCAAGTCCTCCCTGACTATGTCTTGTTGTTTTTTTACATCTTTAGTAACTTCAAAGGACTCCTTACATGCATCTGCGAACAACTTTATTCTATCTTGATTATCCATATTATAAGTATTAAAAATAGTCAACTTAATCTTTCAAGCATCCGAGCGGTATTACCTTTACTCCATCCTCGCGAGTATATGCGAACTCTCCACCTGTCAGCACAATCAACAGGTCTGGTTCACGGAGAGGCATCTGCTTCTCGGTTTTATTGCGCTCACGAATTAGTTCTTGGAGTTGTAGCAGATGTTTTGCTCCCTCATCAATATCCCTACTTCCCAACTTGCACTCAATAAGTGCATATCGTTGGTCGTCAAGATGAAGAACAATATCAGCCTCCAAGCCATATCTGTCGTGATAGTAAGATACTCGCCCACCCATAGTTTGTGAATATACCCTCAAATCACGAATACACATACACTCGAAGATAAAACCAAAGGTTTTCAGGTCAAGTTCAAGAGATTTTGGGGATGCTCCCATTGCTGCCACAGCGATAGATGGGTCAATAAAGCACCTCTTCTTGCCCGAGCGAATAGCTGTTGCCGAACGAATAGCCGGGCACCACGCATCGATATCCTCAATCACAAATAGGCGTTTCAATGCATCAACATACTCATCGAAAGTTGCTTGCACAGTTGTCTCCATCTCAACCTTGACATCAGCGAGCATTGCCGTCTTTTTTGCCAATATACATAAATTACGAGCATAGGAGCGCAAGATGAGTCTAGCAAGTTCTGGATTACGATGCACTCCATCTACTCGCGAAATATCATCTTCGCACACCTTATTGAGATAATCCTTGGCAATAAGCAATTGCGCCCTTTCGCTTTTTACGTTCAGCGAATCCGGCCAACCGCCTCGACAAGCCAACATTATCAAATCCTCAATCGATAGCTTTGATGTGACACCATCAATATCCAATGACTTATTGTCGAACAATTCGAGAAAAGATATTTCACCTGACGACTCTTTCGACTCATATAGACTCATCGGATACATAGTCATAGTCGCAATTCTGCCGGTACCTGTATGCATTTGCCGTTGCTCCTCAGGAGTATCCACTTCGCAATTGTTCTTTATTACGGTAGAACCCGTAAGTATAAACTGACCTTTCAAACCTCTTTGGTCAACGGCATTGCGAACAGCATCCCATAAAATAGGAATATCCTGCCATTCATCAATCAGTCGAGGTGTTTCTCCCTTTAACAGAATTGAGGGCTTTGTTCTTGCAGTAGCCAAATAACCTTCGCGTTTATCAGGGTCCTGCAATTTGATAAAACTTTTGACTTGTTGTTCCGCAGTAGTGGTCTTACCGCACCATTTAGGTCCCTTTATTTGCACTGCTCCGAAAGCTTCTAATCGCAAAGCGAGTTCGTCGTCTGCTATTCTACTTAAATACTCCTTATCTGCCATATCAAAATCATTTTGTGCTTACTGTTTGCAAATATAATGATTATTCTTTTAAGAACAACGGAAATTTGCTTTTTTGTTGTATTTTAACTTGTGTTTTTGTTGTTAAACGACTTGTGTTTTTGTTGTCAAATAGTTTGTTATTTTGCGACATAAACCTATTTGTCTAAAATACATATAGAAAATTTCATATTATGACATTTACATTTTATGTAAGAAAGTTCTTTATTTTAGTAATATTTTGTATATTTGTAGTGAAATGGAAACAAGTATTAATATAGATAACCCCAAAAATCGCATAAAAGAGGTGCTCGAAGAGCGCGGAATCAAACAAACCTGGCTTGCTGACCGACTTGGCAAGAGTTTCTGCATAGTGAATTCCTATGTCTGTAACCGTCGCCAGCCCAGCCTCGAAGTCCTCTTCGAGATAGCAAAGATATTGAATGTGAATCCGAAAGAGTTAATAAGCAATCAAACTTCACACTAAGATATGATAAGAGAAAAACAAATAGAAGATAACTTCATCCAAAGATTATGTGATTTGAAGTATTCATATCGTCCTGACATCTGTGACAGAAATACTCTGGAACAGAACTTTCGTATGAAGTTTGAACAACTTAATAGAGTTCATCTTACCGATTCTGAGTTTAGTCGATTACTTGAAGAAATAACAGACTCAGATGTGTATGTTTCATCAAAGCGTTTAAGGGAGCGTAACACATTTATCAGAGAGGATGGCACACCACTTCAATATACTTTGGTGAATATCAAAGAGTGGTGCAAAAATGAATACGAGGTTGTCAATCAACTTCGCATAAATACTCGCAATAGCTTTCAGCGATATGATGTTATTATTTTGATAAACGGAC
>JAFOCV010000144.1 GCA_017381015.1 Bacteroidaceae bacterium | reverse complement strand
CGGCTACATCATCAGTATACACCATTACCCCTCCATCGGGTTTCGTGATTACTGATTACAGCTTTACCTTTACCAATAATGCACACGACACAGGTCTCTCTCTGACCATGGCTGATGGTACTGCATACACTACCAAGACAGAGTCGCAGACAATCAGTGCCTCTGATGCAGAGTTGCAGAATGTATCATTTACTTTGGCAGGACCTAATGGTAAGGGTGTGGTGCTTACTGACTTTACCGTTAAGGTCAAGGGCAGTGCCGATGCAAAATTGGCATCTACCACTGTTGTGCAGGGTAAGGTGACTACTGGTATTGGCAATAAGGACCAGGGTATGGTGCGCTCAAAGATTGTAATTGGTGGTAGTGGCGGTAGTGTCAACTTCCAGGGCGTTAAAATCCGTGTTGCTGGTACTATTGGCGGTAATGACATTACTGCAATCAAGGCTTATTTTGCAAAGAACCAACAGGAACTCTTTGTAGATGCAGATAATGCAATGCCTTGGCGTGAAGAAAATGGCGAACTTTTCGGTACACCAGTGGAGTACAATATGGATACCAAGGAATATACCATCAGCGGTAGCAAGGATTTGGCACCTGGTGAGTATTACCTTTGGATAGCATACGATATTTCTGAGAATGCAAAGGAGGGTAACAAGGTGGATGCTCGTATCCTCAACTATATCATTGATGGCGAGGAGGTAGCAGAACCTAATGGCAATCCTAAGTTGAATGCAACCATCTTCCTCACAGAAAGCGCTGTCTTGATGCCAATGGATAAGGGCTCTCTCTATTATCGTATCCCCTCCATCACCGTTAGTGCTGATGGTAAGCGCCTGGTTACTCTGACCGACGACCGTAAGAATCACAATACCGACCTTCCCTCTCATTGCTATTTGGTGGCACAGTATTCTGAGGATGGCGGTAAGACATGGAGCGACCCACAAACCGTAGCTGGTACAGCAACCACAGGTGGTGACTATGGTCATGGCGACGCATCAATCGTTACCAATCGCGACAATGGCGAAATCGTGGGAATTATGACCAGTGCTGGTACCTATGGTCATGGCTTCTTTGCTGGTACAGCGGCTCAGCCTCCCCGTTGGAAGACTATCACCAGTCGTGATGGCGGTCTTACATGGGATGCTCCCGTTGACCACACCGACGACCTCTTTGGTGCTAAGTGTAGCAATCCTAAGACAAAGACTTGGCAGAGCGGTTTCTCTGGCTCTGGTGCAGCTCTTCAGCGCCGTAATGGTATTCTCGTTTCTAGCTTTGTTAACCGTCAGGCAGACAATAGCCAGCACTTCTACTTCTTCATGAGTAAGGATGGCGGTAAGAGCTGGTACGTAAGTGGTAATAGTGGTACTTCTGGTGCCGACGAACCTAAGACCCTGGAGCGCAACAATGGCGACCTGGCCATCAGTGTACGTGCTACTGGTTTCAATATCTCTAACTGTACTTCGGATGAGGGTAAGACATGGCACAAGCCTGCAGGTACTCGTTTCAGAAGCGGTATTTCTGGCAATGCATGTGATGGTGAGTACATGGTATGGTGCTCTACTTTGGAAAACAACCCCTGGAACATTGCATTCCAGACTCTTCCCAATAGCTCCAGCCGTGAGAAGGTAAGTATTGCATTGTCAACAGACGAAGGCGAGACATTCGAATCTATCAAGGAGATTTGTCCTCGTGGCTCTGCATATAGCGCAGCAGTTGTATTGCCCGATGGTACATTGGGTGTTTACTATGAGGAGAATGGTGTGTTTGGTGGTTATACCATGCGTTTCGTTCGTTTCTCTCTTGATTGGGCAAGTGGTGGCAAGTACAAGTTCACAGACGATGCTCCCTTCTATCCCATCAAGTCTACCGCTACTGGCATTGATGTAATTCCTTCATCTGACGATGCTGAGAGCACAGAGATGTATGACCTTCAGGGCCGTCGTATTACTTCTCCCGCTTCTTCTGGTATTTACATTAAGAATGGCAAGAAGGTATTCATTGAGCGTTAATTACCGCTGAATAGAATTTAACTTATAACCATAAAAAAGCCTCTGGGGATTTTGCTTCTCCAGAGGCTATTATTTTTATGTAGTTTTTATTGCCAGAGCATTTGGCTGAGCGCTTGTCTTTTTGTTGTTCGGCTTTGCTCGGGGCTCAAGGCTTGAATGCTTACTTGTTTAGTTGCTCCTCCACAAACTTGATCATCTCCTTGCCACGAAGACCACGCTGGATGATATTACCTTCGGGAGAGAATAACATAATCTGAGGAATGCCGGTTACACCATAGAGCTTAGCTGCATCGTCCTTGTTGTTCTTGGGGATGAAGATCTGAGGATACTTGATGCCTTCTGCCTCAAGAGTAGCCTTAAACTTACTCTCATCGTCGAACACATTGATACCAAGTACTACCAACTTGTCACCGTACTTCTCGTGCAATTCAATCAGGTTGGGAATTTCTGCCTTGCAGGGACCGCACCAGCTTGCCCAGAAGTCAACGAGTACAAACTTGCCCTTGCCCACATAATCAGAGAACTTGCTCTCCTTGCCATCTAGACCTAAACCAGTAAAGTCGGTATATTTTGCACCTTCTTTGGTTGCCTCTAGCGCTTTCAGAGAGTTGTAAACCTTCATCACGTTGGGCATATCCTTGGCATACTTAACCTCGTTCATCATAGAATCCAGTTGGTGTAGGCTAGGGTAGAGAGCCTTGGCAGATACGCCCAGGATGTATGCACCGATGATGTTGTCCTTATTGTCAGTGATACCCTTGCGATAGATGTCGTACATGGCATCATAGTCGGCTCTTGTGGCCAGGTCGATAGCTTGTGGTGAAGCATTGGCATCGCGCATGCTGTCTTCCTTGTTGATAAGTGCTACTCGGGCATCGGTCAAATTCTTGATGATGGAGTACAACTGGTCGTTCATTCCACCATTGTCATAAGCCATAGCAGGAACGGTGGTGAAGTCCACCTTGATGTCGGCACCATTCTTGATCAGTACGGGTGTCTTCATCCAACCAGAGACGAGGTTGCACACAATCTGCTCCTCTGCCATTCCCTTGAAAGCGAAGTCCTCGTTGGTCACCACGCATGAGTCTAAAACATTGCCGTCCAATTGTACCAAATAAACGGTTTTGCCTTCATAATTAGCACCAGCATGACCATTGATGCTATACTCCTTAGGCGTGCAAGCCAATAACATGGCCGAAGCAGCCAAAATAAATAATCTTTTCATTGTGTCTTTTTTAGTTGTTAATTAAATTAGGTTTTGCCGTTGCAAATTTAAAAACTATTTTCAATACAACAAAGCAATCCTGCAAAAAGAGCTATAATATTTCTTGCTACCTTGTGCTCCCATAGCGGGACATGATTATTCTCAGGTGTTTCTTGTCGTTTCGTTCCAAAATTTATAGAATCAATGACGTGCCTTTAAAAAATAACCTTGGTTTTTAAAGCCACATCATCAGTTCTATAAAAAATGACCTTAAAATTTCAAGAACCATTGACGTACGTATAAAAAATGGCTTCAATTTTTATACGCACGTAGTCAATTCTATAAAAAATGCCTTAGTTTATTAATAAACAACTATTTGTGAGGCGCGCACATTCTGAAATCTATAGTTTGAACTTGTATACGGCGTGCAACATTACGTAGCTGAGGTATGCCCTAGTGCGAGTGTAGGTACGCGAAGTTGCATTTGCTGATGACATCTCGGCGGTGCGCTGTCTTAGCAAATCCACCCCCTCCAGTTGTAATGTCAGTGCCTTGTTTTTGAGGAAGGTTTGGGATACGGAAGCATTCCATATACATTGGTCCTGATTGAACATTGGGTCGGCATAGCCAGAGCGAGCATAGTAGGAGAATGATGTATTAATCTTCATACCAAAGGGGAGGTCTACTTGTGGGTTTATGCTTATGTCCAGGGTATGTGCGTTCTCGTTGTAAGCCTGAGCAACCCTGTATCTGCTTAGGTTACACTCGTATTCTCCCTTGAGCACCACGCTCCAGATGTCATTTCTCCATCTGATGGCAATGTTGGCATAGGGACGGTATTTGTCTACGGATGAAAGTCCCAAATCATTACCCAATGTACCCACATAACTGGTTTGGTGCGAGAAATTAAGCGATGCCGAAGCGCTCAGTATCCAATGGCGAGCCGTGTCAAGAGGTTGTTCCGTGGAGAGTGAAGCATACATATTGTAATTTCCATCTACGTTCATCTTGCCTTGTTTGCGATAACCGCTGACGGGGTCTGTCTGCTCGTAGGTAACGATAGCATTAGAACTATTGTTGAAGCCTGCGCTGATGTTGTATGAATCTCCTCTCTGGCGATTGAAGAAGCGCGTATTCATGGTCACATTATTGCTCCATCCTCCCTTCAGATTAGGATTGTTCACTATTTCCAGCATCGGGTCGCTCGTATCTCTGATGGGTATCAGTTCCAATAGCGAGGGTCTACTGGTAGAACCCATATAGTTGAATTGGATATAGTTTTGTGGAGTAAATTTATAACGTCCAAAGGAGAACACGGCAAAGCCAAAATGTGTTCGCGAAGGATTATACGAAACACCATCACGATTGTAATGGAGATAATCAGAAAACAGGTTGAGCGAAGGTGATACGGCTACCTCCACCTTATCCCATGTGCCTTGAAGGCGCGAAACCACACGATGCTGGTTGGTATAACTTTTGGAGAAATACGAATTGGTAATATCTCGCACAAAATCCAGCGAGTCGCCTTCAGTAGGGC
Source organism: Bacteroidaceae bacterium (assembly GCA_017381015.1). Lineage (GTDB taxonomy): Bacteria > Bacteroidota > Bacteroidia > Bacteroidales > Bacteroidaceae > Physcousia. Next base: position 6,433 of record JAFOCV010000144.1, on the reverse strand, counting down.
GCATGCCCAATGGGATGTCAAAGCCATCGAAGAGATTATGGTTCTGCTCCTCGTTGGTATGAGTGAATGAGTAGTCGGCATTCAGTTTCAGATGCTTGGTGATAGGCTCGGCATACCTTACCGAGCCTACCAACCAATAATATAAAACGTTGTCTTCGCCATACTTGTTACTGAGCAAATCAGAATGAGGAGCATTGCTTAGGAAGTAGCGATAGAGTTCTCGTGACTGATTAGCCAGGATATTATCCCTAAGCTCGCTATTCAGGCTTGTTTCCAGGAAGCGGCCTTCTTTCTTGAAGAGATGAGTATAGCTGGCATCGAATCTTGCTCTGTGGGCATATCTGTTGGTGAGCTCATTACCACTTTGCGAGTATATGCCCCTTTGCGTCAGTTCGTCAGAGATGTTGTCTCCCACAAGACTTTCCGCCAGGTTGTCACGCTGCTCGGGTTTCTCGCCATACGTGGAGGAACTGCCCACTCTCTTAGCCCTTTGGTCTTGATAGCTATATGAGGAGCCAAGGCTCAGACGATTATTAACATTAATGTTATAGTACATTTTTGCTTTTGCTTCAACAGCTAGGTCGCGCTGATTCGTCTCATAGTGAGCATAACTGTATTGGCTATTGCTATTGCCCAGGAAGGTTTCGCGATGATTGTCGCTGATGGCCAAAATATTGTTGTGCGAGACATCTACATTGCCATTAGCTCCCAGGCTCCCACTCTCAGAGTTACTTTTGCCATTATCCCATTGCATTATGGCACCAGCCTTGCGATAGGTGTATATACCTCCAGTACCGCTCCAGTGTTGCCAATTGCCATTCTCGTCCACCCTTTGATTTTGGCTGATATTGTTCATCTGCACATAGGTTGCGATGCGTCTATGGTCGGTAAAATTAGTGCCAAAGACTTTGCCAATGTAGCGCTTGTCTGTACCACCTCCCAGGTTCACGTTTGCCATCCACTCCGACTTGTATTCCTCCTTGATGGAGAGGTCCACTACGGTAGCTTTCTCTGTGTCCAATTCTTGACGAAACTCCTTATCCTCGTCCACCTTTTCATATATCTTTACGTTTTTCACGGCATCAGTAGGCATATTAACCAATGCCGTGTTTACATCACCGAAGAAAGGCTTACCATCAACAAGGATTTTGTTCACCACCTTGCCCATGTATGTCAAGTTGCCATCGCGGTCAATGCTGATGCCTGGTAATTGTTTCATCAGGGCTGCCAGGGATGCGTTGGCCGGTAGGCGCAAGGCAGCTGTGTTGAATAACAGTGTGTCCTCCTTCATTGTCATCAATCGAGCCAAGGCACTGATGCTCACTTCGTCTAATTCTGTAGAAATGGGTTGCAAGTGGATAGTGCCTAATTTTAGCACAGGCTTTTCGCTTGTCAGGTGGATGTTGCGTGTCATGACTTCGAAACCAATTATTCGTGCCATCACGATGTACTCTCCGGCACAGGTTGCTTTCAGCGTGAACTCACCCACCTCATTAGTATTTGTGGTTGCTATCCGAACAGAGTCTGACGAAAGCAATTGTACGCTTACCATTGCTAGTGGTTCTTTACTATCGGTTGCAATCAGGCAACCGCTCACTTCCCATTTTTGTGCCCAAGCACTGATGCCCCACAATGCAAGGCATAAAGTCATGATAAATTGTTTCATCGTAGATTAAGATACGTTTAGTTTGAATTTTAATTTCGCCATTGCAAATATCGTCATTATACCTGATTTTACTTCTTTCGCCTCTGTGACAAATATGTGACAAGTGTGTGACACGGAACTTTGCCACTATTTTGGCCGATTTTATCGGCAGGGGAATAAAATACAAAGTAAAATGCTCCTTTGATATTCACTTTTTTTGTAACTTTGGCATGCTTAATCCTATCTATCAACCAGTAAATCATAAAAGTTTATGATACAGATAACGGAAGATGACCGCAGGTTTATGCAGATGGCTATAGACCTGAGTGTGGAAAATGTGAAGAACGGTGGCGGACCTTTCGGCGCTGTTATAGTGAAGGATGGAGAGGTGGTGGCCACTGGGGCTAATCGTGTTACGGCCAACAATGACCCAACGGCTCATGCCGAGGTGAGTGCCATACGCGAGGCATGCAGAAAGCTGAAGCACTTCAAATTGGAGGGCTGTATTTGCTACACTTCATGCGAACCTTGTCCCATGTGTCTCTCAGCTCTATATTGGGCAGGTGTGAAGGCCATCTTCTATGGCAATACCAAGGAGGATGCTGATAGTATTGGTTTTGGTGACGATTTTATCTACCGAGAGATAGAGAAACCATACGAATATCGTTCCATCCCCATTCATGGCATGATGCGAAATGAAGCCCTGGAGGCCTTCCGCCAATGGGAACTGAAGGATGATAAGGTGGAATATTAAGGCATAAAATATTAGCGGCAACCTAGCTCTTACACTAGATTGCCGCTAATATTATTAATACCTGTGTGCAATGTTATCTTAACTCAATATTCTTGATGCGAAATTCCTTACCACCAGTTGACCAAAAACCGATAATGTAAATATGGTTTGTGGCAAATGCACGCTCGGGATTCTTGCTACGACGTATTTGGTCGATTGGAATGACGAGGTTATTGCTATTGCCAAAATCGTAGGTGGCACAATCGCTCCAATAGTTGTTCTGATCAAAAAGCCTAAACGATACTTGCGCACCTTCGCCTCCTTCTATTTCTACTACTAGGTACTTGTGCTTGCTGATGTCCAGACCATTGTCATACTTCCAACCCGCAAAACCGTACCTGCCGGTGCTGACCGTAGACGTCTGAGCATCAAAGGTGCCATGTTCCCAAATGGAGGGGTTGAAGGCTCCTGCGGTGAGAGGGAAGGTGGTGGCATTGATGATGATAGTTTGGCTATGCTCATAGCCTCGCGCTCCCTTGTATGTGGCGGTTAGTTGGGTGCTACCGTCGTTGATGGCAGATATTCTACCATTGACCACTTGTATCACGTTCTTGTCATAATCGCTATATGTTGCCAGGGAGGCTACGTTATCGGAATGTCCGTCGGCATAGGTTGCTAAGAGTTCCAGTTCTTGTGTGCTACCAGTTACGAGGGTAGTGGGATTTCGACCAGTAAAGTTCAACTGTTGTAAAGTGAGCGAGGCTTCGCTATATCCTTTAAAGTCATTGTCGTAGAACATATCCTCGCTAAATTCTGGCTCAGTGGAGAACCAATCAATATCAACGTATCCTCCTAGCTCTCGGGTGGCATAATTGAAGATGGCAAACTTGTTACCGGTAAAGACAGAGAGGTCGAATTTCATGTCTAGTTCTTTGCCAAAGGGGATATACTCCTTGTTGTCGGTGCTATAATAGAAATGTGCTTTGCTGGTCTTATAGTTGGCAATGGCGCGAAGGTAGATGATGGAACCCTTGATGCGCTCGCCACGCACTTCTTCCTGACTCTTGTGGCGGAGGGATAGGGTGGAGGAGACGAGGTATCTCTTCTTGCCCTCCTGTTTGATGGCTATAAAGGCAGAAGGGTCTTGCATGACGGCAAGGCCTGCTACATCGCCATTCTTCATGTGTGAGAGGTCCACGGCAATGGTGGCATAACTGAGTCCGTCGCTATGATGACAACCAAGGATGCGCTGAGTGAGTGTGTTGCGTGCTTGATAGAAATTGTCGGTGACAGATGCTGTGTAGAGACGTAGATGACCAGGGCGCTCGGTGAGCGACCATTTGCTTTTGTCGTTGATGTGATTCCATCCCCATTGTTTAGAGATGTTGTAATGGCGAAAGTTGTCGTTAGTGGCTAGTGTGCCATTGCTTTGTGCTAGGGTAGAGGGCTTGGTGTAGATTTCTGATTTATCCTTATTGACGCATATCGTGGGCCATCCGTCTTCCCACTTGATTGGCAGGAGATAGGGCAGGCGACCAAAGGCTCCCTTGTCGGCAAAGAGTACTGTCCACCATTCGCCTTCTTGTGTTTGTACCAATGCTCCTTGGTGGATGTTTCTGTCGTTGAGCAGGAATTTCTCTTCGTAAGGTCCAAAGATATTTTTCGAACGGAATACTGTCTGAAAGGCTGGTACTCCGCCATAGGTGGCATAGATGTAATAATAGTCACCTATCTTGTAGAGATGGCTTCCTTCAAGTCCTGACTTGACGGAGAACTTGGCCACCTCGTGGTCTTCAATCTTTTTGAAGTCCTTGTCCACCTTGGCTATGCGTATGTTGTTGATACCATAGGCAATGTAGGTGTCATCACCATCAAAGAGTAGACCTCCATCGTAGAATCCTGTTTCAAGTTTTCGCTTCTTCCATGGACCTTTGATGTCATTGCTGGTAAGTAGATAGCCGCCTTCGTCCAATGTAGTGAAAAGCAGATAGAAGGTGCCATCTTTATGCTGTAAGGCACTAGCCCACTGACCACGGCTGTAGCGACTCTTGCCGTTTAGCAATTGATAGGCCTCGGTGGTTTCAATGTTCTCTAATGGATTGCAACAATACTCCCAATTGACCAAATCCTTGGATTGAAGTATGGTGGCACCTGGGAAGATGTGCATTGTGGTGGAAACCATATAGTATGTGTCTCCAACACGCACAACGTCGGGATCAGGGAAGTCACCAAAAATTACAGGGTTGGTAAACGTGCCATCACCATTGTCTGAGCGTGATGTGCGTGTAAAACTCTTGCGAGGATAATTGCTCTTGGCATACTCCTCATACCAATGATATATGGGCCATGGACAAGCCTCAGGGTCAGTGAGGAAGGTGTACTTGCCGTCCTTGGCAGGTTCGTCCTTGAACTGAGCAAGAAATTCCGGCGAGGTGAACAGAAGCCAACTGACATTGCCGGCATCGTCAGTTATCTTCTTGAAATTGGCACCAAAGTTTTCGTCGCCTGCCACTCCAGTGAGTGCCTTACCCCATGAGGCATTGTACTTCTTGTCTGCCCAATCCATTTCTGTTATCATGATTGGAGCAAAGTTGGCTACTGGTTGCACGTCTTGTTGCCATCCCTGGGCAAATTCCTCATAACCATGTCCACTCCCAAACCAACCGGGATAAATATGGACGGCATAACCGATGTTGTCGCCTTTGATAGGGTAGTCGGCATAACCAGCATATTTTGATTGATATCCTAAGCCTGGTACCCATAGGATGTTGTTGCATCCTTGGGCTCGCATGGTATCAACTATCTCTTGGAAGTATTTGCTTAATTGTTCAAATTGTGATTTTGAACCACCACCATACGTGCCATCACTACCAAGGATATTGATGGGTTCGTTGGCCAGTTCAAACATGATATTGGGATGATTCTTCAACTTCTTGTGCTGAGCCACATGTTTCCATACCTGAATGAGATATTTCTGATAATCATCGCCCACGGCAATCCTGCCTGGGCAAACTCCAGGTGGGCGCATCACTACATACATTCCTTTCGACACGGCATACTCGGCCATAGGTACAAATACCTCGTCTAAATACTTACTAAACCTCTCAAAACTAAAGGCTGAAATATCGTTTTCTCCCTTCGTGTGTCTGCCAGGAATATTAGACCAGTAGGGGTCCATGTGCATGCGCACAAAACTCATCTTCCAACCGGCATCCATTATGCCATCAATGATACCTTGATTGTACTTAAGGCACCCCTTCACATCATAGTGGTTCCAACGACTACCGCGTTCGTTAAACCATGGACTAAATGTCTGGGCATATCCGTGCAATTTGACGACATTTCCATTCTCGTCCTTCAGATGTTTTCCATCTACGTGTAGGCGAGGCATAGCCATCCCCTCCCAAGCATAAAGTTTTATAGTGCTTGCCCACATCATGATGACAAGCAAAACCATGCTAAATAGATTCTTTTTTCTGTTCATTTATGGTATAGATTTATTTTTGCAATAAAAAATATTTCCGAGAGTCGTCGTGCTTATGTTCTCTTTTCTCATTATCCCAGATTATCATCTCTTGGAAAATTAACAAGCGAAACTCGTTGTTACGACCACAAATTTAGTCAAAAGTTTAAGAGAAAATCACAAACTATTCCTCAGAAATCGCTTTTCCAATCTTTTTTACCCATAGCTCATTGTTCAAACATGCTGGATGCATCTCAGAATCCCATTTCCTAAGCCTCGGAAATGCAATTTTGGCTACAGAAATCCATTCCAGACTCTTCGGAAGTGCTCTTTTGCCTGCAAAAAATGATTTTCGGAATTTCGCAGCTCCTCTCCCGTGCCGTAAATCGCACTTAGGCTTCTTTCGTATACGCGATATATAAATAGGTAGCGCTTGCTCTGTAAATGTGTTTATTGTTGGATTTACACTTAATTTTGTAAAATTTTGTAAAATTCTTCTCAGTTTTTTTTGCTGGTTTGTTAAAAAGCTATACCTTTGCACTCGCAAAACGGGAACAACCTCCTAAGTCATGAGATGCGGAGGTGTTTTTCT
>JAFOCV010000143.1 GCA_017381015.1 Bacteroidaceae bacterium | reverse complement strand
AGTTATGTAGTAAGGGAGAAAAATAAATTACAAGGACAATTCCAAATGTATTCCAGTAAGAACAGTTGGAAGGTAGAGATGTTTCAATTACACGCTTTGGTAGGAGAAACATACATGGGTTACCCCAAGAAAGGCACACTGACGCAAGTGGTAGATTTAGATGCCGCCGGCGTATACAAGTACACCGAGTCTGTACCTAAGATTAAATGGAAGATAGAATCTGGTCAAAAGGAAATTCTGGGATATAAATGTCAGCAAGCATTATGTACCTTCAGAGGTCGCCAATACGAAGTGTGGTTTACCACTGATATTCCCTTGAGCTACGGACCTTGGAAACTTCAGGGATTGCCAGGCTTGATTCTTGAAGCAAAGGATTCAAAAGGCGAGTATCACTTTACTGCAGTAGGAATAGAAAAGGGCAATGGCGACAAGAAAATACAATTCTATGCTGAGCCTATTCGTGACATAAAGAGAAGTCGAGCGCTCAAAATGGAGAGGATGCTACACAGAGACCATGGTGCCTTTACAGCAGATTATGGAATTACATTCAAGATGGAGGGAGGATATGAACATTTCCCAGTTTCATACATTCCAATAGAGTTAGAATAAGACTAGATGAAAAAAAATATCATTGCCATAATTCTCTGTATCTATGCCTGGTCATCGTCTAGTGCCAGCAATGACAGTATATGTATCTCTGGAACTATCACGGGAAATGACAAGGTCTTTGTAGAGGACATTATCGTGACTATAATGCAGATACCAGATTCGATGATAGTAGCTTATTGTCGTCCAAATGAAGGTGGTACATATAGACTGATGCTGGCTACCTCTGCAAAAGAACTGCTTGTTCGATTTTCTGGCTTTAATATCAAAAAGGAGATAAAACGTATTGATGCCACATCACAAACCGTGGACTTTTATGCCATGGAAGAGAGTACAATTCTGCATGAGGTTCAGATTAAGGCTCAGAAATTGTGGGGCAGTAGAGATACGCTCAATTATCTTGTGTCGGCATACACCAAGGACCACGACTATAGTATTGCAGACATATTAAAAAAACTTCCAGGCATTACTATCGACAATGGAACTATTAAATATCAAGGTGTACCAATCAGTCGTCTTTATGTTGAGAATATGGACTTGATGCAAGGTGGCTACGGTATTCTGACCGAATCGTTGAAAGCAAAAGATGTTGCTACCGTTCAGGTCTTGGAAAACCATGAACACATTAAAGCTCTCAAAGATCAAGTTCCTCCGGATAATGCAGCCATCAATCTCAAACTAAAGAAAGAGGCCAAAGGCGTATGGACAAAATCACTGACATTGGGCTTGGGATATGGCGATAAGATATTGTGGAGTAACGATGCGAATCTGATGTTTTTCGGAAAGAAACGTCAGCACTTCATTTATTATGGTAATGATAATACGGGTAATCATCCCAAAGGTAGGGTAGCTAACAATGCTGCAATCCTAACAAACGTGTTAGAACCAGGTGCGTCTCCTGTAGGTACGTCACTCTACAATAATCAGCACCGGTTTTCTATAAATAATCTCGAAAAATTAAATGATAGCACTACGCTGCATTACAACTTAGCTTACAATCACGACAGAAGGCTGCGTAGTGCCTATCAGAAGCAAACCTACATACTGCCAGAGGAAGATATTCGTATATTAACGGAAGAGATACGTTCGGAAAATACATCCAACGAGGCTCTTCTTCAGTTGGTGTACGAAAAGAATGCCGACAAGAAATATTTTCGCAACGACTTTTCTGCCAATGGTGTATGGAATGCTGCTAATGGTAGTGTGCTGTCCAATAATGAGAATATCCTGCAAGATGCCAACAATCGGAATATAGGTATTGATAACAAGAGTCACTACATACATCGTGCCGACAATGGTAATGGTATAGAGGTAAAGAGCAACAATTCATACAATAATTCCCCTCAGTGCCTTTCTGTCTCAGGTGACATGAGTGCCAGCCAAGAGGTAGATGTTACACGTTTTAGTTCAAAGAACACACTCTCCATGCTACAGGATTTACGTCGTAGACACTGGAGTTTTGTTCCCACAGCCTCAATAAACCTAGATTACGTTGGTTTGATATCCTCATTACAGGCCAAGGTAAATGATGCTGCAACGATGGACTATCTGCAATTTGATGCCAATGTTGGAGCAATAGCCAGATACGTGTATAATGATTTCAGAATGACATTCCGTTTGCCACTATCATTTTCATATACCACGGTGCTCAACGAAGCGGATGCATTAAGGCTGCGTCTGCGTCCAAGCGTTAGCATTTTATGGAAAGCAAATGACTTTTGGACTTTGTCGGGTGGAGGCAGTTATGGCGCCAATCAAACCCCATGGAACCAACTTGTATCAGCATACATCATGGGAAATTACCGAACCATCAATCGATACAAACCTACCATATCAGAGACTCGGGCAGCAGGACTGAACTTTAGACTCAATTTTAAAGATATTATGACTTCTATCTTCGCGTACATAGAGGGCAAGGCATCTTTTTCGTGGGCAGATGTTATGTATGGTTCTTATATAGATCAAAATGGCCACAGCATCCTGCAAGCAGTAGATATGCCCAATAATCAGAAAACCTATTCATGCATAGGTAATGTGAGCAAGGACATAGAATGGCACAATATCCAATTAGTTGCTAATGCTAATTACACAATTTCAGCCAATACAGTCCTCCGCCAATCGGTAGTCAGTAGTTTTAAGTCCAACTATCTTACCACACAACTGCAATGTAGTGGTGATATCGTGTCTCAATTACGTCTCGGCTATAACCTTAATTGGAGCTGGGTGAATTCACGTTCAGAAGACTACCAACAAACAATCCGCACAATGGAACAAAGTGCCAACATGCACTTGAGCATTATTCCCAAGCGTTTCTTTATTTCACTAACAGCCAATCATTCCTACAACAGGAGTAATCCATCCAAAAAGAATTATGTGTTTTTGAATTCCTCGTTAACGTTTAGAACAAAGAAGAAACACGACTTTATTTTAGAGGTTAATAACATTACTAATACACGTACATATCTATCTCAATCTAATACCGATTTGATAGAATACGTCAATCTATATAACATTCGCCCTATTAATGTATTGCTGACAGCACGAATAAATCTGGATAGAAAATACTAATATAATAATTATCCATCCATCAGATACGTAAATTCTTTTTACGATGTCAATAACTATAACCTAAATCAATATACCACACAATGAATACAGTAATACCATTCTCGCCGTTGATAGTATACGTTTCCACCCAAGAGGAACTGAGTAGGCATCTGCCATTGCTGAATGCACTGAATCGTCCTGTCCTGGTGCTATGCTCGGCAGAGATAGATGAAGAGGTGGAAGTAAATGAAAACATATTGGCTATTGCAGTAGAAGATGTTGATGATGAAGAATTATGGCCATTGTTGGAGAGACTGCATCCAGAGGGAATATTGATAATGGATAGTAATGATAGTATATTACATCATGGACAAGGACTGGGTGTTCCAATAATAAACATTGCTTCTACAGAAACGGTGGATGAGCAAACCGCAATTATTAACAGAGAAGCACCATGCCGTTATCTTCAGACGGGGGAAGTACATAAATTGCATATAGGCTGTGGACCATTTGTGATGGCAGGATGGTTAAATGTAGACCTGGAATGTAATCACCCCGAGATACGATACATGGATGCAGGAAGAGCGTATCCGTTTCCAGACAATTCATTTGATTACATCTTTTCAGAACACTTGTTTGAACACCTCTCCATAGTGGAACAAACAGTGATGCTGAAAGAATGTTGTCGCATACTAAAACCTGGTGGCAGAATGCGTTTGGCAATGCCCAATCTTCATTTTCTGATGGATTTGTATAACAATCCCGAAAAGGAAATCAACCGCAAATATTTGGCATGGAGTTATCGACTGTTTGGAATAAGGGCAGGAGTGAACGAGGTTTCAGAAAAGGATTATCCAATACATGTTATCAACAATTTCTTCCATTTATGGGGACATCAGTTTATACATACTCCGGAGAGCCTGGAGAGAATGGCATCGAAAATAGGTTTCGCAGACATAGAACCATTTAAGATTGGACATAGCGATACTCCAGAATTACAAGATTTGGAGAGACATGGACAAAACATTCCATCGTGGGCAAATGAATTGGAAACCTTTGTCCTGGAGATGAAAAAGACAAGCTAATACAAATTATGCACATAAGCACCTTTCCCCACTACCACCAACAGGAATCTGCCGACTGCGGTCCAGCATGCCTACGCATGATAGCCAAGTACTATGGAAAGCAGTATTCTCTGGAAATGCTTCGCGAACGAAGCTATATCTCCCGAGAAGGAGTGTCCATGCTTGGTATCAGTGATGCTGCCGAGTATCTGGGCATGCATACATTGGGTGTGAAGATAACATTCGAGCAGTTGGCAGACAAAGCTGCGCTGCCATGTATAGTGCATTGGAACCAGAATCACTTTGTAGTATGTTATGGCATCAAGAAGAAACGCTTTTCAGATGATTATAATATATACATAGCAGACCCTGCCTCACAAAAGCTGTGCTACAACAAGGAAGAGTTTTGCAAATGCTGGCTGAGCACCAAGGTAGCTGGACAAGATTGTGGAACAGCTCTCCTGCTGGAACCAGGAGTGAACTTTGGACAGGTGGATGATGAGTTCAAGGCAAGGGAAAAGAGTTTCTCATCCTTTCTGGGCTATTTCCTGCCATACAAAAAAATGTTTATCCAGTTGATACTGGGTATGGTATTGGGAAGCCTGCTACAATTGGTCTTTCCTTTCCTAACGCAAGCGATGGTAGATATAGGTATAGGTAATAAAGACCTAAATATCATCACACTGATACTCATAGCCCAACTGATGCTATTCGTGGCCCAACTGAGTGTAGGATATATACGCAGTTGGATAATGTTGCACATCAATTCAAGAATAGATATATCGCTGATTTCAGACTTTCTGCAAAAACTGACCAGCATGCCCTTGCATTTCTTTGATTCAAAGAATATAGGTGATATCATGCAGCGTATAGGAGACCATGGCAGAATAAAATCCTTTCTGATGGGCAATAGCATACATATAGTATTCTCGTTGGTAAACTTCTTTGTCTTCATGTTAATCCTGGCATACTATAATATGCTGGTGCTCACCATCTTTGTCATAGGCAATACGCTGTATGTGGCATGGATACTGTTCTTTATGAGATACAGACGAGAGTTGGATGCCAAGCGCTTTAACCTCTCTAGTACGGAACAAAGCAGAGTGATACAGTTGATACAAGGTATGCAGGACATAAAGTTGAACAACTGTGAAAGACAGAAGCGATGGGAATGGGAACGTATACAGATACGCCTGTTTCGCGTCAGTGTCAGAGGACTGACAATAGGACAGATACAACAAGCCGGTTCGGCATTCTTTACACAGACCACCAATATTCTGATCTCTTTCATAGCAGCCAAGGCCGTGGTGGAAGGCAGTATGACCTTGGGTATGATGATGTCTCTGACGTATATTATCGGACAGATATCTGCCCCCATAGGAGACTTTATCGGTTTTGCCCATGCCCTGCAGGATGCAAAAATAAGCATGGAGAGACTGAACGACATACACGCCCAGGAAGATGAAGAGCACGATATAGAAAGCAAACTATCACAGCTGCCACGCAAGGGTAACATAAGCGTTAAGAACCTTTCCTATAGCTATAGCGGTGCAGAGCGCGACTTTGCTCTGCAAGACGTGAGTATGGAAATACCCGAAGGCAGGGTAACAGCCATAGTGGGAGAAAGTGGAAGTGGAAAGACAACACTGATAAAACTACTGCAGGGCTTCTATCAACCCAACAGTGGAACGATCAAGGTGGGCGGAGTAAACCTAAATCAAATCAATCCTCACCTGTGGCGCAAGTCTACGGGCAGTGTGATGCAGGAGAGTTTTATCTTCTCCGATACAATAGCACGCAACATAGCTCTCAGTACAGACGAAACGGACATAGAACGATTATACGAAGCCGCAACACTGGCCAATGCAGACGAATTTATCTCAGCTCTCCCCCTTGCCTACAACACCAGAATAGGTATGGAGGGATGCGGAGTAAGTCAGGGACAGAGGCAAAGACTGCTCATAGCCAGAGCTATATACAAGAATCCCAAATATCTATTCTTTGATGAAGCAACCAATTCGCTGGATGCTACCAATGAAAGAAAGATAATGGAGAATATGGAGAAGATATTCCATAACCGTACCGTAGTGATAGCAGCACACAGATTGAGCACGGTAATGAATGCAGATAATATCGTGGTGATGAAGCGAGGCAAAATAGTGGAGCAGGGAACACACCAACAATTGGTGGCACTGCAAGGAGAATACTATACGCTGGTGAAAAACCAACTGGAACTGGGAACATAAGACAAGAAACAGAATGAAACAAAAGCAGACAAGCACAGTCAGGCACACGATAGAGCTGAGAAGCGAAGAGGT
>JAFOCV010000142.1 GCA_017381015.1 Bacteroidaceae bacterium | reverse complement strand
TCCAATCAAGTTTATGCCGTTATCTGTCGCTATCCTGATACGTTTACGAAGGCCGAAGGACGGATTATGTTAATGATATAAATAGACAATTATGCTAGCATACACATATATAGAAAAAGGAAAGTTTGCTTTGGTGGAGAAACCGAAGCCTACATTGATGGAACCAACTGATGCTATTGTGCGTGTCACGATGAGTAGTATCTGTACCAGCGACCTGCATATCAAGCACGGAAGCGTGCCTCGTGCCATTCCAGGCATTACCGTGGGTCACGAAATGGTGGGAGTGGTGGAAGAGGTTGGTGCGGATGTTACCCACGTCAAGCCTGGCGATAGAGTAACCGTCAATGTGGAGACCTTCTGCGGAGAGTGCTTCTTCTGCAAGAATGGTTATGTAAACAATTGCACCGACAAGAATGGTGGTTGGGCACTCGGGTGTCGCATCGATGGCGGACAGACGGAATATGTGCGTGTACCGCTTGCAACTCAAGGCTTGAACCGTATTCCCGATAGTGTCAGCGATGAGCATGCCTTGCTCGTAGGCGATGTGCTTGCCACAGGCTTTTGGGCAGCTCGTATCTCCGATATTACCGAAGAGGATACCGTACTGATTATTGGTGCAGGACCTACTGGCATCTGCACCTTGCTCTGTACAATGCTGAAGCAACCAAAGCGCATCATCGTTTGTGAGAGGTCAGAAGAGAGAAGACGATTTGTGCAGGAGCATTACCCCGATGTCCTGCTCACCACTCCCGAAGAGTGCAAGGAGTTTGTTCTCCAGCATACCGACTACGGCGGAGCTGATAGAGTGCTGGAGGTAGCCGGTGCCGAGGATACTTTTCGCCTTGCCTGGGAATGTGCCCGTCCCAATGCCATTGTTACGGTGGTGGCTCTTTACGACCAACCGCAAATCCTTCCTCTGCCCGATATGTATGGCAAGAATCTCACCTTCAAGACCGGTGGCGTGGATGGATGCGATTGCGAGGAAGTGCTTCACTTGATAGAAGAGGGTAGGATAGACACCACACCGCTCATCACCCATCGTTTTCCATTGAGCGAGATAGAGGAAGCCTACCGCATCTTCGAGAACAAGTTGGAAGGCGTGATAAAGGTGGCGATAGTGAACAAGTCCAATACCACAGTGTATAGTATAGATTAATGATACAATATCGGCAATATGTGGACTTGGGGTCGATTACTCCTCATCTGGTTGCTGCCCATCGTGAGCTTTCCACATGCATTCGGTTATCTTCATATCGCTGAAGACTGCGGTGAATGATGACTCTTCTGGCGAACAGGCATATATACCGAAACTGATGAGGTCTGCGCCCTTGTACATGTGGCATATGCGCATCTGACTAAACTCTACACCGTCTGCAGAGCATTCAATACAATAGTCGTCGGCTCTGCGCGAGAAGCGGTACCACATGGTCTTTACATCGGCAGGGATAGCGGTAGTTGCCCAATCGGAATAACCATTATTGGTGGCTACACTACCAAGGTGCTGAAACTGCTGATTCTCATATTCTACGGAACCTTTCAACCAGTTGTCGCTATCCAGATACATTACTATACCGCATTGGTCAAATCGGTGATGACTCTGCGTAAAGTCGGTCTTAACCACAAAACTGAAATACTTCTCCCTTGTTTGCATCTGAAGCACAGGAGCATTGTCATTACGGAAATGATAGTATGTACGCTGCCAAAGATCGGTATGAGGAGCCGTTGTGATGCTGATGCTATCAGCCTTGATGGTGTACGAGGCAGGTTCGCGTGTCCACACAAGGTGATCCAGGTTGATTTCGCCATCGTTGGCCAAGGCTTCTGAAACACTGTCAATAATTTTCTCGTCAGAAACATTCTGTGAAGGATTGCTGCAAGCAACTGCACACAGGCTGATACCTAAAAATTTAAATATCTTTTTCATAGTTTTTTTGACTCTTAATAAACTGCATATATTACTATTGTGTAAATTATTTTTAACCACAGAAGGTTTTCGTCTCTGCCATTAGATGTAGGACTGTAAAGTATCTTTGAGCAAGTACCAAATCATGGCTATTTGTATGACAATAATCAGGGGGATGCCGTATCTGAATTTCTTGTGCAAAGTCTTGTGATGCCACACTTTCACCCCACACCATGCTCCAATGCTTCCGCCTATGATGGCTAGAAGTAGTAGGGTGGCTTCCGTTATGCGCCACTTCCCTTTCTTGGCCTTCAATTTGTCTATGCCATACACGATGAAGGCGATGATATTGATGATTACTAGATAATTTATTAGGTATATTACCATCATTTCAGTTTCTTGCCGTCCGCAAATGCATTGCCCACTCGTTTGCCCAATTCCACATAACCATGATGTATGGGGGCATAGGTGATGAGCTGCATTTTTTCCATATCAGGCTTACCATCTTCTGCAAGGTAGGCTTCATCCACCAGAATGTTTACTATCTCAGCCACGATATAATAACCCTCTTCGCTTTCATCTATCTTGCGTAGAATGCGGCACTCCATGGTCATGGGGAAATCCGTGAATACGGGAGCATTCACATGCTCGGCCTTTGTGGCCGTCCATCCTGTCTTCTGCATCTTCTCGGGGTCGTTCTTTGCACTTACAATACCCACAAAGTCCGATGCCACCATCGTATTCTTGGTGGCAAAGGCCACGGTAAACTCCTCACAACGGGCCAGATTCTCTGTGGTGGCATGCGCCCCCATGCTGATCATAATTTCTTTTGCATCCCACTGACCTCCCCATGCTGCATTCATGGCATTTGGTGTACCATCATTGTTGTATGTACCTATTATCATTACCGGCTGTGGAAGCATCCACGCTTTTTGTCCAAAACTTTTCATTCT
Organism: Bacteroidaceae bacterium; assembly: GCA_017381015.1. Lineage (GTDB taxonomy): Bacteria > Bacteroidota > Bacteroidia > Bacteroidales > Bacteroidaceae > Physcousia. The sequence goes on along the minus strand of JAFOCV010000142.1, from coordinate 2,315 downwards.
AATATCCTTATGATTTATTGTTGGTTACTGTTCTGCCATTCTCTTTCCTGCCTCGAATGCCTGTTGCATATACTTTTCCCAATGCTCATCGCGCCAAGCGTGCTTGGCCTCTTCGGAGAAACTGCCCAGTTCGTAATTGTCATATTTTGCCACCTGGGTGGTGTTGTAGCCGATGATGCGTTCAGGCTCGCCAAGTGCAGTGGTGATGCACCATTCCATTGTGCCGAAATGGTTGCTGTTGTTGCGTTCGGGTATACCATTCATAGTCTCCACAAGCACCACGGGCATGCGCTTGGGGGCCGTTAGGCTGTAGTCGTTATACGAAAGCCAGGGGAATGACAGACGCTCCAGAAAGGCGCGCATCAGTCCAGTCACTTCCCCGAAGTAGATGGGCGAGCCGAGCACAAGACCATCTGCCAGAGCAATCTCCTCCAGAAGGGGAGTCAGAGCATCCTTGAAGCGACAGATGTTCTGTGCCTTGCCTTTGAGTTTGCAAGCCATGCACGACATACAACCCTTGTAGTCAATATCGTACAATCGCACGGTCTTCACCTCCACGTTATTACCTATAGATTTGGCACCCTCAGCAAGACTCTCCAACAACCTTGCCGTGTTCATATTCTTTCTGGGACCGCCATCTATGATTATAATCTTGTTCATTGTCTATTCCTTTAAAAATGTTCTGTAAAACATCTGTTTTTCTGCTGTATTCCGTACAAAGGTATGAGTATAAATTCAATTAGAGAAAATAATCAGGGATAAAGTGTAGTATATGGATGATAAAATTGCTTATGAAAGATTTATACGAATACTCTACTCCCGAACTAGTACGTATGTTAGGTGAACGCTTCAAGGAATATAGAATGCGATGCGATCTGACTCAAAAAGAAGTATCAGAACTATCTGGTGTTGGCCTTACTACTATACACAAGTTCGAGAATGGTACAGCTAGTAATCTTTCATTGTCAACATTCATTCTTTTGCTGAAAGTGATTTGACAAATCAACTATTTAGATGACTTACTACCAGAGTTACCCCCATCACCTTATCTTATTCGAAGAAATGAAAAGAAAGCACAACGTATAAGACATAAAATTTTGAAAAAATAGGATGGATTTATGGTTATAATCAGCCAAATCGCCTAAATAAAGTGAGATTTGGCTAGATATGATAAAAAACAGATGAAAATCGAAGAAGCCATACTTTACTGCCTCGCAAGTCAAAATCGAGGGATGTGGACGGAGCAGATTGCGGAAATGATAAACCGCCAACGATTCCATATCCGTAAGGATGGGCAACCTGTTACATCCAATCAGGTTTATGCTGTTATCTGCCGCTATCCCGATATGTTTGTTAAGTCTGAAGGACGGATTATGTTGATGATATAATGAATGCATTAAGAGCAGTGAGTCATGAATGATTTGCTGCTTTTTGTTTATCACAATTATAGTATCAATATTGCCCAAGGATAGTCATATTTCTCATAAAACCATCGTTTATTCCTCCGCGAATATATGAAAAGTATCGATTGCGGAGAAATAAAGCAACTTTTTCTATATTTTCAGCGTAATGGTTGTTTCCACCTCTCGGTTTATGAGATTCTCATCGGTTGCTACTTTGCCGTATATGAGAAAGTAGTTCCATACATCTTTCTTTAATATTCAACTATTGGAGTAGTATGTTATCTCGAAAGTTCCTTATATGCAGCTAACCCCTTAATAGTTAATAAATACTTTTGGCGGGGGTGACGCGGAGAATCAGGATAAAGCATACGAACATATCCTTCCTGCATAGCAGGGGAAAGAGAATATTTGATAAAATTTGGTCTATCCTTTAATCCAACGGCAGCCATCATCTCCTTTACAGATAGCTGTTTCTCCTCAATAGCACTAATTAAACGCTTAATATTTTCACTCTCTGGGAAGATGCTTGCTGGGGTACTTGTTGGGGTAGCCCCATCAAGTAACTCTTTTGCCTTGATATGAAGACGTCTGTTCATAAGAACATTATCTTCGCCCATCAAAAGGTTGCGGAAAAAGCGTTCAAGATGAATAGTTTCCTGATATATCCCATTTTGAAGATTCTGGTAATTGGCACGCACAAGAGCATTACGGAAGTACCATGAATTCTTCTCAAACGTGGTATTATTCACATCGAACCCGAGTGAGCGTAGATATTTGATGATGAATACTGCTGTTGTTCTTGTATTACCTTCACAGAATGGATGAATCTGCCAGATATCTGAAGTAAATTGAGCTATATGCTTAACGATCTCTGACATATCCATACCTGTATACTTGAAATCTCGCTCTCTC
>JAFOCV010000141.1 GCA_017381015.1 Bacteroidaceae bacterium | reverse complement strand
CACATATCTCCGATGCGGCTGCGCTAAGGAACAGTATGCCCATTACATATATATATAGCATCACCGCATCAGAGTAGTGTCTGAAGAACCATCTCGTGATTCTTGGGATGATGATGGCAGAGCCTACGCAGAACGCAATAACCTTTGATATGAAGAGCACCCAAAACGTGATGTTGTTGTCGCCGCTGCCAATGCCGACAATGGCTGCCACCACAAGCAGAGACAAGGTGAGCGCAATCATTGACGACCCAACGCTAAGCATTACGCTCGGATGTTTCTGCAAACCATATTTACATACGATAGGGTAGGCTATAAGCGTATTTGACGAAAGGATACACGCCAATAGTATTGATGCTATGGGTGAGTAGCCCAGCAACCAGATACCAGTGAAATATGCAATGATGAAAGGAATCAGAAACGTAAGCAGTCCGAATATAAGAAACTGCATTCGCTTCTTGTTTATATCCTTGAGATTCATTTCCAAACCAGCAAGAAACATGATGTAGAGTACACCAACCTTGCCGAAAAGCTCGAATGATGAGTCGCGCTCAAGTATGTTTAGTCCGAATTTTCCCACCAATATGCCAGCCAGCACCATTCCTATGATATGCGGGATGCGCAGTTTCGCCATTATCATCGGTGCGAAAAGGATGATGCATAGCACAACGAAGAAAATCAACGTTGGGTCGGTTATAGGAAAGTAGTGCGAAATATCGGGTAGCATTTTCAGACTAATCTTTAAAATTTAAATGCAAAGATACTACTTTTGTTTTGATTTTTCAGTCTTATAACGCAGTAAACGATATTTTGTAATTAAAAAAAGCCGTTTTTGTTTTGCTCACCCCATTAATTATACTAACTTTGCAGCCGATTTTTATTCACAACTAAATTAATAAGACTTATGAAAGTAGCAATTGTTGGTGCAAGCGGCGCCGTAGGTCAGGAATTCCTGCGCGTTCTTGCAGAGAGAAACTTCCCAATGGATGAGTTAGTGTTATTCGGTTCTGAGCGCAGTGCCGGTAAAAAGTACACTTTCAAGGGTAAGGAGTATGAGGTAAAACTTTTGCAGCATAATGATGATTTCAAGGATGTGGACATCGCGTTCACTTCAGCTGGTGCCGGCACATCTAAGGAATTTGCTGCCGACATCACTAAATATGGCGCAGTGATGATAGACAACTCAAGCGCCTTCCGTATGGATGAGAATGTGCCATTGGTAGTGCCAGAGTGCAATGCCGCCGATGCCCTTAATCGTCCTCGTGGCATTATCGCCAATCCTAACTGTACCACAATCATGATGGTTGTGGCATTGCAGCCAATAGAGCAGCTCAGCCATATCAAGCGCATCCATGTGGCAAGCTATCAGAGTGCCAGCGGTGCTGGTGCGGCAGCCATGGCAGAGCTTGAGCAGCAGTATGAGGAGATTCTTAATGACAAGCCTGTTACAGTAAAGAAGTTTGCTCACCAGTTGGCATACAATGTAATCCCTCAGATTGATGTGTTCCAGCCAAACGGATATACAAAGGAGGAGATGAAGATGTTCAATGAGACACAGAAAATCATGCATAGCGATGTTAAGTGCTCGGCTATGTGTGTGCGTGTGTCAGCTCTTCGTGCTCATTCAGAGTCAATATGGATTGAGACAGAGAAACCAATATCAGTAGAGGAGGCTCAGAAGGCATTCGCGGCAGCTGAGGGCGTAACACTTCAGGACGACCCAGCAAACCTTGTTTACCCAATGCCTCTCCATACAGCTGGCACAGACGATATCTATGTTGGTCGTGTGCGCAAGGATCTTGCCGATGATTGTGGACTTACCTTCTGGATTAGTGGCGACCAGATTCGCAAGGGAGCAGCCCTCAATGCAGTACAGATAGCAGAATATCTGATAAAGGTGGGTAATGTAAAGTAAACTTATAATTATGAAAATATTGAAGACTGGCGGATTTACATCTGCCAGTCTTTTTTTAGTCTGTCCGCACAGATTGCAGAGCGCTGAGTGTGTCGATATCGTCAACAAGGTTTTATAGACAGGAGAGTTAAAACATTACTTTTTCCAAGAAAAGTTTGTGTATATTGCACAAAAGTTGTAATTTTGTGCCGTTTTTCGGGAATAAACCAATTTTTATATAAATGAGTTACAATTTATTGAAAGGTAAGCGCGGTATTATTTTCGGTGCGCTTAACGAAGAATCCATTGCATGGAAAGTAGCTGTTAAGGCAGTAGAGGAAGGCGCTCAGATTACTCTGAGCAATACACCTATGGCATTGCGCATGGGTGAGCTTGATGCATTGAGCAAGCAACTCAACGCTCCTGTTATTGCGGCAGATGCAACAAGCGTGGAAGATCTTGAGAAGGTGTTTGAGGAATCTGTTAAACTGCTTGGCGGTAAGATAGATTTCGTGCTCCACTCAATAGGTATGAGTCCTAACGTGCGTAAGCGTCGCACATACGATGATTTGGATTATAACTATCTGCAGAAGACTCTCGATATCTCTGCTATCTCTTTCCATAAGATGCTCCAAGTAGCTAAGAAACAGGATGCTATAGCAGAGTATGGCTCAGTGGTAGCATTAACATACGTTGCCTCACAGCGCACATTCTTTGGATACAACGACATGGCAGACGCTAAGAGCATGCTCGAGAGTATAGCCCGCAGCTTCGGATATATCTATGGCCGCGAGAAGAATGTTCGTGTGAACACCATCTCTCAGTCGCCAACACCAACAACAGCAGGTAAGGGCATCAAGGACATGGAGAACCTGATGGACTTCTCAAACAAGATGTCGCCACTTGGCAATGCTTCGGCTGAGGAGTGTGCAGACTATTGCGTGGTGATGTTCTCTGACCTTACACGCAAGGTAACTATGCAGAACCTCTTCCACGATGGTGGTTTCTCATCTATGGGTATGAGCCTCCGTGCCATGAACCAGTACTCTAAGGACCTCACTCCTTATGAGGATGAGAATGGTAAGATTATTTATGGATAAGGGCCTCACCTAACCCCTCCAAAGGAGGGAGATATATTAAAAGCGTCTCCAATATTTTTGGGGACGCTTTTAATATATATTCTAACGATGCCTATTTAAGGAATTGTAATGCTCTCCGCTCCTTGAAAAGGGGAGGCCGGGAGGGGATTGTATTATCCATAATATATTTTGCAACTCCTTTCTCCCCTCCCTCGGAGGGGCGGGGGAGGCTCCTAATTACTTATAATCCGTTTCCGAAGGATTCTTAGGGTCGCGAACAAATACTTCCCATACCTTGCAGCAGCGCGATTCACCTTCTGGGCCAGACACATAGAGTGTCACCACGTTGTGAACATTGTCCTTCTTGTAAGTATGTATAGGATTGCGCTCGGTTGATGTTGTGCCATCACCAAAATCCCAATGCCATGAGGTGATGTTGCCGTAGCTGTTATCTTGGAAAACCACGGTGCGTGTACCCTCGATTACGGTGTGTGACCATGCCGCCTCGACAGGCTTCCTGAATTGCTTTTCTAATGGCATCAGTGTGAAAAGGCGTTGCATATTTGCTATGCCAAACATCTGGTGGTGTTTCGACAGGTTCCAGAAACCATTGTTGCCCACGCCGCCGTCATAGTCGATGACAGCCCATGCCAAACCAATCTTCTTGCCTTCGTAGAGCTTTGACTCTATTGACTGCGCCGGACCGCCGTCGGGGCTGGCGTAGTCGAATGGGGTGATATAGAACTCGAAGCGCAACACACCATCCTCGCCATGCTTGAACTTATAGTCATAGGCGTAGTTGGCGTATGGCAGTTCCTTCAGCCACTGCTGCTTTCCCCATACCATAGTCCATGTCTTGCCCTCAGTAGGTGGAGTCATGAAGTGATAGTTCTGTGCATGTACGTTGTGCATTGAGTAAAAAGCCTCAAGCCTTGACGTAGCCTCACGGTTGATGCGGAATTCATCGGTATGTGGACCGCCCGACAAATCGCCGTCTACCACAATCTCGTAGGTGTCGTTGCGCAGTCCTAACTGGTCGAAATCCCAATAGTCATCGTATGCCTCATAATAGAAGTACAATCTGTTAAGACCATTGACCCAGCCCACCTTTACCTTGATGTCAAGTGTTTTCTTGTCAATGCCCTTATGTTTCCTTGTGTCGTCCCACATCTCTTCCATCGGCACAACATAACTATCGGGCACAATGTCCCAGTCTTCAAAACTACCATCTATACGTGGTATCTGGTTTTTGGGGAATTGGAAAACTTTAAATCCTGGTTCCCTTACCTGTATGCTCGCCGGTTTTGGTTGTTCGTAAACAACCTTCTCCGCATCCTTCTGTTT
>JAFOCV010000140.1 GCA_017381015.1 Bacteroidaceae bacterium | reverse complement strand
TACCCACAACGGCGCGATAAGGTATCATAACGCCCTTAGAGTTGCTCGTAGTGCCCGAGGTATAATTGATGATGGCCAAATCTTCTTCTTCATCGCAATGGTATGCTATGTGGGCAAGAGTGAAGTTGGATGGATATTTTTCTCCAAAGCAGCGGTTGAGATTTTCCACCGTGTCTTTCAATTCCTTGTCCTTTGCTTCCAGCAATGCCCAATCGTTCATCTGGATGACACCTTTCAGATTAGGCATCTCTTCAGAGTTGAGTTTCTTCCATACTAGGTCACCAACAAAGAGAATCTGTGATTCACTATGATTGACTATATGGTGAACCTGCTCGGGATGAAACTCATGCAGGATGGGTACTACTACGGCACCATAAGTGAGGGTAGCCAGGAATGCCACTCCCCATCGGCTCATGTTTCTGCTACAAAGTGCAATTTTGTCGCCCTTTTTAATGCCTGAACGCTCGAAAACGATGTGCAGTTTGGCTATCTCTGTAGCTACATCACGATAGAGCAATGTCTGAAGTCCGTAGTCGGACATAGAGGGCAGACTCCAATGTTTGCGAAGACTGTCCTCTATGTTTTTATTGAATGAAGAATGTATTGTCATCGTTTATTTAGATGCTTTTCTTCTTTTGTCTAATGAAAGTTTGAGGTTCGAGATTTAAATCTCTTCGTCCTTATACAAGAAGCGCTTGATAGAACGCTTGGGAGTCTTCTCAAACTCTTGTGCCATAATCTTAACACCACAAATCTGCTCGTATGCAGGTATCTGTGTGTTGAGGTCCTTGCGGTTTTGCTCCATAATGGATTTAACCTCTTCGTCACTTAGCTTGAGAGACTTAACTTGCTCCATATCGGGATACACAAGTGCGTATAGCTTTTCACCCTTTTGGATTACTACGCACTCAGCTACCATGGGAAGGCTGTTTAGCTTGTCTTCAATCTCCTCAGGATAGATGTTCTGACCATTGGCTCCGAGAAGCATATTCTTGCTACGTCCCTTGATGAATACGTTGCCCTCTGCATCAATGATACCAAGGTCACCGGTATGATACCATCCATCAATCAGAGTTGTCTCGGTAGCTTCTTCATTCTTGTAGTAACCGAGCATTACATTATCGCCCTTAGCCAGGATTTCGCCAGGAACATTCTGTGGGTCGGGGCTATCAATCTTCAGTGTCATACGAGGAGCTGCCTTACCGCATGAACCCTTCTTGAATACCTTCCAATCCTCATAAGCCAGGATGGGGGCACACTCTGTAGCACCATAACCTACGCAATAGTTGAAACCAATATCCTTCAGCAAGTTTTCGATTTCTGCATTGATAGCAGCACCGCCTACGATGGCTTGATAGAAGTTGCCACCAAGTGCTTCCTGCATACCCTGACAGATGCGCTTCTTAATCTGGTCGCCAACGATGGGTATATTCATCAAGATGCGAATCTTGGGGTCTTTAATCTTGGGAAGAATAGCCTTGCGAACAATCTTTTCAAGGATAAGAGGTACGCAGATGATAATCTTTGGCTTAATCTCTGCCAATGCCTTCAATAGGATGGCAGGAGTGGGCATCTTGGTAAGGAAGCTTACGTGTACGCCAGCAACGAATTCGTACATGAACTCGAATGCAAGACCATACATGTGTGCCATGGGTAGCATTGATAGCATGCGGTCTCCAGCCTTTAGCTCGTGACCCAACTTCTCCATACCAAACAATACGTTGCTATGAATAGCACGGTAAGGTATCATTACACCCTTTGAGTTGCTGGTGGTACCAGATGTGTAGTTAATCATACACAAATCCTCGCGCTCGTCCTTGTGGTACACAATGTGCTCAGGACGGAAGCTATCGGGGTACTTTTCACCAAAGAGCTTGTTAAGATTCTGACGTGTAGTTGCAAGTGTTTCCTCTCTTGCCTCTAGTACTTGATAGTCTTCTATGCCAAGGATACCAATCAGGTTGGGCATTTCCTTGGGATTAATCTTCTTCCAAATATGGTCACCTGCAAATAGCAAACGAGCCTCAGAGTGGTTGGTAATCTGATGGATTTGCTCGGGGTGGAAATCGGGCAAGATAGGCACTGCAATTGCACCATATGTAATGGTGGCAATGAAAGCGATACCCCACTTGGCTTGGTTACGACCGCACAAAGCAATTTTATCGCCCTTCTGAATACCTACTTCTTCAAACAAAATATGGAGTTTACCTATGATTCTTGCAACATCCTTGTACTGGTATGTTACTTCACCATAATCGCTTAGTGAATTGCGATTCCAATTTTTCTTAATACTTTGCTCTAACGCCTCATTGAAACTTACAGGTAATTGCATAGTAGTTTAGATGAAGTTAATATATTATTAATTAGTTTTTCAAGTGCAAAGATACGGATTTCTTGCACATTGAGCAAGTGATTTGTGCAGAAAGTTATGTTTAGTAACATTTTTTTTGCACAGAAGGTTGAAATTTATGCAATCTTAATTCCTTTTTTTGATTTAAAATCCTTGCCCCAACATTTAATAATCGTTTTCCCGAGTAAGAAATAGTTTTCCGACTTCTTTGAAGTCCAATTTTGAGTAGTATTTCAGATAATCCGAGTTTAGATGTTGTATTTCCGTGTTAATTTTGGTATTTACCATTGTTATCCAGACAATTTAACTCATTCTTATAGGTCATTGGTTAGTATTCTCTTTCTCCAAAGATGAAACTTCCCACTCTGATAAGATTGCTTCCTTCTTCAATAGCTATTGGATAGTCACCACTCATACCCCATGAACATATAGTCATCGTTTGTGCCAATTCGGGAATCGCGGCTTTGCATTGCAGATAGAAATTATGCGCGGTATTGAAATCCTTTCTTATTCTTACCTCGTCGTCAGTATTTGTTGCCATACACATGATACCAGCTATGGCGATACCTGGCATATTGAGAAATTCTCTCGTTTGGAGCCATGCCATACATTCCTCTGTCGAGAAACCAAATTTTGTTTCCTCTTCAGCAACATGCAATTGCAACAGGCAGGGTATGGTACGATTATGCTTGAGTGCCTGTTTGTTGATTTCATTCAGCAGACGTATGCTATCCACCGAGTGAATCAGACTTACATAAGGTGCAATGTACTTCACCTTATTAGTTTGCAAGTGACCGATAAAGTGCCATTCAATATCATTGGGGAGCAAAGCTTGCTTTTGTTGCAACTCTTGTACGTGGCTCTCACCAAAGATACGTTGGCCAGCATCATACGCCTCTTGAATGAGTGAGGAGGGATGATACTTGCTAACGGCGCATAGCTTGACACCGGGAGGTAATGTTTGTATGATTTCTTTTATTCTATCGCCTACCATTTATTCTTCTACTTTATGGCGGAATACGTCCATCAACGCTGTTTCGGTGATGCTAATGATTTTATAATCGCCAAGAGTGCCATGCATTGCTTTCTCCAGTGTTTCCAATGCATTCTTGAAATCTGTTGCCTGAACGATATCAGTTTGAGTAACTATCTTTTCCTTTTCCGATTTCTCGTCATAGCTGATGAAACCAATCTTCACCTTGTACCAGCGGTCGGCATTGAGGTCTTCATTTTCAAACAATTCTGCAATTCGTGCACGCTTGATATCGCTGACCATAAACTCACCACTCATAAAAGGCTCTATCTCCTTGGTGATAGTTTCTTCTGCCTCGGTGAAGCTGAGAGCGTCTACCAGATATGCCTCTTTTGTTGACTTGATAAGTCCGTTCTCTTGAGTCTTGTCGTATTGTACTTTACATTCAAACCATTCCATAGTTTCTATTATTTATATATAATGTGTATAAAAAGTATTATTTCTTCGTATTATTATTTTTTCTTCTTTGCTGATAAGGATTGCTGCGTCTTGCTTGAGGAATACTTTGCATGGTCGTTTGCTTATCTTTTTCAAAGAAGAACGACTTCTGCTTTTTCTTCTCCTCAGGGTCATGCTCGCAGAAAACCTTCTCCATAGTATATGGATGGTAACCGGTAGCAAAGATTGTAGTAGCCACGGTGAGTGGAGTAGGGGTAAAATCTTGCACCTGGTCGGTATCCAATCGCATAGCCCTGGTTTCCTGAGACAAATGTTGCATATCCTTCATAGTACATCCTGGGTGAGAGGATATAAAATAAGGAATAATCTGTTGTCTCAATCCTGCTCTATTGTTTATTCTGTCAAAGATACTTTTGAATTGATGAAAGAGAGCAAACGAAGGTTTTCTCATTAGGTGAAGAACATGCTCCTCGGTGTGTTCGGGTGCTACTTTCAGCCTACCAGACACGTGCTTCGTTATCAACTCGTTGGTATAATCCTGAGCAGCTTTGTTGAGAGTTTCATCTTTCCAATCATGCAAGAGCATATCATATCTCACACCGCTCCCGATATAGCTATGCTTTATACCAGGCATAGCGTCCACGGCTCTATAAACGTCTAACAGAGGGCGATGGTCACCATTCAGGTTGGGACATATCTTGGGGTGTATGCAAGAAGGTCGTTTACAAGCCTCACACGCTTTCAGGTTCTTACCTTGCATCATGTACATATTAGCACTGGGTCCTCCAAGGTCGCTCAGATTGCCTTTGAAGTCGGGCATCTTTGTTATCTGTTCCACTTCCCTCAGAATGCTTTCTTTGGAGCGATTCATGATAAACTTACCCTGATGAGCTGATATAGTACAGAAGGCACATCCACCAAAGCAACCACGATGCAAGTTCACCGAGAACTTAATCATGTCGAATGCAGGTATTCTCTTGCCATTGTATTTAGGATGTGGCAATCTGGTGTATGGGAGGTCAAAGCTGTAATCCATCTCCTCTGTTGTTAGTGGGGGATATGGAGGATTCACCACCACATAAGCATCACCGGTTTTCTGTATCAATCTGGAAGCATGCATTCTGTTGCTTTCCTCTTCAATGTGTCTGAAGTTTTCGGCATGCATCATAGGATTTTTCAGACAATCCTCATACGAATGCAAGACAATGTCATCATCAGTAGCCTCTACCTTATCAGCCAGAGTTACCGATTGTGGCAGAGCCAGTGTTTCAATTACTGCTTTGCGGAATGCTTGGCGAGTCATCAGAGCTTCTCCCGTAACAGGGTCATATTCCAGACTTTCGTCATAGGTGGCCATAAACGATTCCAGTATTCTCACCAGTTCCACATTCACCTTGTCACCCATGCCGTATGTTATCATATCAGCTTGAGAATCCACCAGTATTGAGGGGCGAATACGGTCTTGCCAATAGTCATAATGAGCCACTCTGCGTAGCGAAGCCTCGATGCCACCCAATACCACGGGAACATCGGGGTAAAGGCTTCTCAGACATTGTGTATAAACAATGCTGGGATATTCTGGGCGCATATTATGGCGTCCATCAGGCGAATATGCATCCTCGCTTCTGAGTCGGCGAGCAGCCGTATATTTGTTTACCATGGAATCCATGCATCCAGGACTAATACCAAAGAAGAGGCGAGGTCTGCCAAGACGTTTGAAGTCGCGCAAGTCACCATGCCAATCAGGTTGTGGCACTATGCATACACGCAAACCACAAGCCTCCAGTATTCTGCCCACTACAGCCACACCAAACGATGGGTGGTCCACATAAGCATCACCAGAAAACAATATTACGTCAGCTCTTTCCCATCCGCGAAGTTCCATTTCTTTTCGCGTCGTGGGAAGCCAATCACTCAGTTGGTACATTTGCTGCAATTTTATCCTTTTGCCAATCCAGGTAAAGTAGAATCAGTTGGTGCAAACCGAGTGCTTTCATATTTTCGTGGAAAATCACTTCTTGCGCCAAGGTGATAAGTTCGGGTGCACCATTGGTATGCTCCAACAGAGCCCTGACATTCATCTGTAGCTTTTCCAATGCTACATCGTCCACAATGCCGTTGCTACCAAGCAGGTTGAACAAGAGAGAGTATTTCTCTAGTGTTTCCAGGTGTTCATCTGAG